>NZ_JBHVWT010000002.1:0-17026 GCF_042882135.1 Streptomyces sp. NPDC058240 | reverse complement strand
GCGACCGGATCCACTGGTCCTTCTGGGCCTCCCGGGGCGACCGGATCCACTGGCCCCTCCGGGCCTCCCGGACCGAGCGGGCCTCCCGGACCTCCCGGACCGAAGGGGCCTAAGGGAGACAAGGGTCACAAGGGAGACAAGGGTCATAAGGGAGACAGAGGACCTAAGGGCGACAGGGGTCCGAAGGGTCACAAGGGAGACAGAGGGTCTAAGGGCGACAGGGGTCCGAAGGGTCACAAGGGAGACAGAGGGTCGAAGGGGATGAAGGGGGACAGGGGGTCGAAGGGTAGCGGCCACAAGGGTGACAGCCACAAGGGTCGATAACATCCGCTCGTTCTCATGGCTGTATCACAACGTCGGAGGCTTCTGAGGAGCAGAGCCTCACGTCCGTGAGGAGACTGCGCCCCTGGATACACCCTCCAGGGGCGCACACCTACCGGGTCGGCCTTCTGGAACATCCACTACTAACCGCAGGGTGGGGGTTTTAGATCTAGTTGGGCAACAGGCCAGCCTTGACTCCTGTCTGCGTGTTGCCCCGAAGCTGAAACAAGGCGTCGGGTAGTCGGGCCGTGAACCTCATGCCTGGGGGGGCGCCAGCGGCGCGTATCCGCACCCGTGAGCATGAGCTGCCGACAGCCGTTCACAGGAAGGGAGTTGAGACTGCGGCGCTCGTGTCAGGGCTTGGCGGGCGGCGCGGTTGTCCGTCAAGGAGCACCAGCGCAGGCTCGCCGCCGACATCGATCTCGATGTGCGCCGCCAGCAGTCGTCCACGGCCTCGGACAGCGGTGGCGCGACTGTTCACCCCCTGGTGCCACGCCCACCCGGACCATCCGCCCACCGGGTCGGGCGGCGTTGATCGTGACTCAAAGAGGGCCGGTCCGGGGGCCCGGGGCGGCTGGGCGGGGTGGAAAGCCCGGCGGCTACTTCGGTGGGTTGAGCTTGCGGAAGTACGTCCAGCTGGTCTCGTTCGGCTCGCTCCACTCCTTTGGGGCCTGGGCGAACTCCGGGTGGTGGTCGGCGATGTAGGTGCGGGTGCGCTCGGGGGCTTCGGCGTATGAGTCGAGCTTGCGGCCCCGGCAGTGGAAGGTGAGGCCGCCGGGCCGCTGGCCGCGGGCCATCCACGGGAGCCACGGGGACATCCGGGTCCATGACATGGTGGCCGGGACGCTGGGCGCCGGGCCGGCCAGGTCGGCGCGGTCGGCGAAGAACTGGAAGAGTTCCAGGGCCTTGTACGTGTCGTCGGCGGAGTGGACGGGGTACTGGGCCACCGGCAGTGGCGAGGGGTAGGCGAGCGGGATCTCCAGGCTGAAGCAGACCTGTCCGCCGAGCTCGGTCGTCGGGATCGGGAAGGGGCGCCACTTCTGGTTCGCCGGGTCGTTCCAGACGTGCACCACCGGCAGGTCCTGCCAGGTCTCCAGGATCTCGCGGGTGACGGGGTCCAGGTAGAAGGCGGCCTCGCGGGTGAGCAGTTGGTAGGTGTCCGGGCCGGCTTCGGCGTCCTGGACCAGGCGGGCGACGTTGAGTCCTTCGAAGCCGAAGACGCGCCGGTAGGGCTCGTCGGGGGCCCAGGTGTACACGTCTCCGGACCACCAGTACGTGACCTCCTCGCCGTCGAGCGAGGCGCGGGTGCGGGCGAAGGAGCGGAGCAGCTCTGCGGGTGTCGTCATACGGACCACCCTGCCCGGCCGCCGCCCCGGCCGGGCAGGAAACATCCGGGCCGGGGCGGAAGCGGCCGGAAGAGGCCGGGGCCCTTCTGGCCCTGGGTGACGTCGAACGTCACGACCTGACCCTCCTGGAGCTCACGGAAACCCGAGGAGTTGATCGCCGAGTAGTGGGCGAAGACGTCCGGGCCGCCACCGTTCTGAGCGATGAAGCCGAAGCCCTTCTCCGCGTTGAACCACTTCACAGTTCCCGTAGCCATGTCTCATGCCTTCCAGTCGATTAACGCCTCCCGCTCCATGCGGAAGGCGGAGGTGATCGCCCTGGTTCCTGCGGCACAGCACAGCAAAACGCCCACACCGAAGGCGTGGGCAGAGGGAACTTCCGAACCACGACAACTAACCGGGACGGTGCGCGTCCGCGCACTCCGTCACCAGAGGAATCTCCTGCACCTGTGCGCGGGGCCCGCCGGTGTCCGGCGGGCGCGCACCACCTCAGTCCGCGGTCGGCGGCTCTGCCGATTCGGCGGCGCGGCGGTACTCGGCGTTGATGCGCTGCGCCTCTTCGAGCTGGTCTTCAAGGACGACGATGCGACAGGCGGCCTCGATGGACGTGCCCTGGTCGACCAGTTCGCGGGCGCGGGCGGCGATGCGCAGTTGGTAGCGGGAGTAGCGGCGGTGGCCGCCCTCCGAGCGCAGGGGGGTGATCAGACGGGCTTCGCCGATGGCGCGGAGGAAGCCCTGGGTGGTGCCGAGCATCTCGGCGGCCCGGCCCATCGTGTAGGCGGGGTAGTCGTCGTCGTCAAGACGGCCGTACGAGTCGTCTGCTGTCACTTGCACCTCTCTTGTGGAACGCGTGGAGGGGCCCTGGTGCCGTACGGCACCAGGGCCCCGAAGGAACTACTACACCACCTGCCGGCCCTGATACTGCACCGGCATTCTCTGTCCGCGGACCCGACCTGGCTGCTGTCGGGAGTGCGGGGATCGCGGTTGCTTGACCGGAGACCACCTCGCTATCGATGTCCTGCGGTACCCGGACCAAAGACTCCAGCCCGGGCGATCCTGATGGCGTTGGCTCCTCCGTTCTTCCCTCGGTGATCAACTACCTATCATGGAGGTACTGCGCACTGCTGGTACTGCTCTACTGCGAACTGCTCAGCGGCCTGTGACAGCGCCACTCTTTGGCAGCCAGCCCCGTTGCCCGTCCTGCGTCTGCTCTGGCTTGGAACCCCACTGCCGAACTTCCCGGTGCGCGCGTCCGCAGCCGACGCCTTCACCGAGGTGCCGCTCAGTCACTTCACTGCTGGGTACTGCGAACTGCACTCACGGGTACCGCAACTGCTATGACAGCGGTCCCGCTCCGGCGGCCCCTCACTGCGGGCCGCCCGGTCCGGCCGTCAGTCCCGTCGCCGTCCTGCAACAACCCTGGCTTCGAAACTCCACTGCCGCACCGTCCTGCAACTACATGTACTGCCGGCAGTTCGTCTCTGCCAGGCCCTGCTGTCTCTCTGGGTTACGAGAGAAACCATAACCACGTCACCACTCAATGTCTACTCCGGCCAACAGAGATTTTCGCGTGTTCCATGAGGAGGTAATCGACCTCGATCAGTGACGCCGGTGGTGCGCACGGCGGTCGTCGCCGGGTTAACCGCCGTAAGCCGGGGCACATGCATCGGACAGGTGGGGACGGGCTCTGACGCCCGCAGACCAGGGAGACCTGATGGGCAGGCTGAGCATCAACGTCGCGGCCGACCGCCCTGCGGGGCCCGTCGCCGTGGCACGCGAGAGCGCCCGGTGCTTCCTCGAAGGTCTTGCCCCGGCGCACGCATCCGAGGCCGCCGGCACCGTGGTCCTGGTCGTCCCGGAGCTCGTCACCAACGCCCTGCGCCACGGCGGCGGCACGTACACCGTGGACCTGACCGAGCACCCGGACAGCATCGAGGTATCCGTGCACGACCGCAGCTCGCAGGCCCCGCGCATGCGCACCCCCGACCTGAACGGCGGCACCGGAGGCTTCGGCCGGCCCATGGTCAACCGACTCGCCAGAGCGACCGTGGTCACCCGCCGGGCCTCTGGTGGGAAGACGGTGACTGCCCTTCTCGCTCGGTAGCACGACCGGTCGAGGGGACGGGACGACCCGTGAATAGGATCGGCTTTCATGTCGAAGCCTGACGAGCTGCTCGTTGACGTCGCCGCGCTGGTGGAGTCCGGGCACAGCAATCAGATGTCCCTGACCGTGGTCACCGGTGGTGCTGTCATCACCGGCCGACTGGCTCCCGAAGCCGTGTGGAGGCAACGGGTGTCGGAGGTCCTGACGGACTCGTCCCGCCTGGGCGAGTTCTCCGCCATGTTCACCGCTACGACGCGGGGGGATGGGCCGCCCGCGCATCTGCACTTCCATATGGCGCGGATCCTCCAGGGCACGGTGGGGATCCCGGAGACGGGTGGGATGTACCGCGTCTCGATCGCGGATGTCAGCGCCTGGAGCATGGGCGACTTCAGCTACTCCGATCACTGACGTCGCGCCGCGTAGAGAAACTCACCGATACGCGGGAGGGCCCGACCGGCGTGTGCCGGTCGGGCCCTCTTGGCTGTTCGGGTGTCAGCTCGCGCTTCCCATCAGTCAGACGGTCAGACGGCCACCGGGATGCCGAGCATCGCGGAGGCGTGCTGGAGCGGGTTGAGGGCGCGGGTGGGCGCGGCGGCCTGGGGGAGGCCGCGGCAGGTGAAGCCGAGCTTGGTCATGGCCCGGAGGACTTCGTCGGCGCTGAAGTCGCGGCGGTCTTGGCGGGTGATGACCTGGCCGACCTGCTTGACGGGGTAGGTGCGGCGGCCGATGGTCACGGACTCGCCGACGACCTCCTCGGGCTTGACGCCCTTCATGGAGTCCAGGACGCCGCTCTTGGTGAGCTCGAACGGGAAGCGGGCGATAACACAGCGCACGATGCCTCACAGGGAGAGGAAGGGGATTGTTCCGCCGTGGTGAGACGGTTCAGAGGGTCAGGGCGAGGACGCCCGGGGCGCTGTCCTGTTCGTCCACGACGGACTGGGTAGCGAGCCGGCGGTGGTGCGTGTAGTGCTCGGCCATCATGGTGGCGGGCGAGGTGTGCGGCCCGCGGTCGCCGAGGATGTCGCGCAGCTGGAGCCGGTCCGTGTAGGCGGGGCTGTCGCGGACGGTGCTGAGCTGGGCCTGGGTGACCAGCCCGGTGCACAGGCCGTCGTTGTCGCAGATCCTCAGGTGTTCGGTCCTGGCGCTGGCCATGACGGACAGGGCCACCTCGACGGTCATGTCGTCGCAGACCTGTGGCCCGGCCGTGTTCATGGCGTCGAGCGCCGTCCTGGGCACGATGCCGACGGCCGCCATGAGGCGCGTCATGTCGCGGCGCTGGTTGTTGGTGACCAGGGTGACGACACTGCCGGACTCGCCGGCCCGCGCGGTACGGCCGCTGCGGTGGAGGTAGTCCTTGTGGTCGGTCGGCGGGTCCACGTTCACGACGAGGTCGAGGTGGTCGACGTGAATGCCGCGCGCCGCGACGTTCGTCGCGACCAGGACGGTGACGTGCCCTGTCTTGAACTGGGCGAGGGTGCGGGTGCGCTGCGGCTGTGACTTACCGCCGTGCAGGGCGGCAGCCCGGACGCCGCTGGCGAGGAGGTCCTGGGTGAGGCGGTCCACGGCGTGCTTGGTGTCCAGGAACATACAGAACCTTCCTTGATACGGCACGTATCAAGGAATTCCGCAGCGTAAGAGCGGTGCGGGGAATCACAGGCACGGACCGAATGGAATGCGAACGTGGCCCACGGAAAATCCGTGTCGACTTAAGCGAAAATGCGGGATGGCATGCGAAAACGAATCCGGTGCATCGCCGGGAGCGGCTCCGAGGAGGCTGCGTCCCTCAATATTGTGTTCCCGTAGACGAAACCGCTGCGGAAATGCGTGCAGCTGGGGCCCGCACCCCGAGGGATGCGGGCCCCAGCTGCGAAATGCGCGTCAGCGTCAGGCGGAAACGATGTTCTCGGCCGTCGGGCCCTTCTGGCCCTGCGCGATGTCGAAGGTGACCTTCTGGCCTTCCTGCAGTTCGCGGAAGCCCTGGGCGGCGATGTTCGAGAAGTGGGCAAACACGTCAGCGCCGCCACCGTCCTGCTCGATGAAGCCGAAACCCTTTTCCGCGTTGAACCACTTCACGGTGCCAGTAGCCATGTCATATCTCCTTTGGGCAGTACACCGGAATCCGTACTGTACGGAAACCGCGTCGCCGCGATGATGCCCCGCCCGGAAAATGACCGGAAATACAAAGCGCTTCCCTGCGGCATCGAGGCCGACCAGAGGCGCTTGAAGTCTTTGGGTACCAAAACTGCAACCGAGTTCGACAGTAGCACGCCGCGGAGGCTTGTGTGTGTCAAATATTCCCCCGTGCGTGCTGCGGCAAAAAACTCTCCCAGCGAGGGCCGTTAAATTCTGAGGCCGCCAACACAGGTATTCATTTACCTCGGGTGCAGCGTTTTTCGAAAGCAAGGAGGTCAATCAGCTGCGACGTCTGCAGTCCATCGGAACCTGCGTCTGCGGGTCGGGGCCCGGGGCCCCGGGGCGCCCTCCCAGCAGTTCGCAGGAGACCCTGTGGCCGCGAGCCCGCCGACCTCCTCCCCTCTCGGTGGGGTACTTCCGCCACTTGGGGCAACACTGAGGGCGCAGGCGGGTCGGACAGGTCCAGAAAACGATGAAGCCCCAGGTCACTGACTCCAGGACATCCTGGGTGAGCCATAGTGGGCCGACCTGCCCACGCCTCCCGACCGGCGAGGCCTGGCCCCGCTGTTCTGGTCCCATGTCCGCCGGTACGGAGAGGTGCACCTCGACATGGCCGCCCGCCTCAACCTTGCCGTGGCCACGCTGCCGGGCTCCCGGACACCGTCGGACGACCAGTAGGCGGCACCCCAGGACCGGGCGGAAGACGGCCTTGGGAGCCGATGGACAGCCAATATCGGCGAGATCGAGCTTGAACGGTGAGAGGGCCCTGTCGACGCCGCGAGGGGCAGCCGGGTCCCGGCTGCCACGCTCGCGCGTGTGATGACGTTGATCGGGCGGATGTGCCACGTCAGTTGCACGGTGGAGGGGGCACGGCGGCTGCTGAAGCGCCCTGGCTGGTCGTGGCAGCAGCCGACCCACAGGGCGATCGAGCGGGACGACGAGGCGGTCGAGTTGTGGGAGAGCGCGGTGTGGCCGCGGGTAAAAGCACCGCGAGGTCCGCGGGGCCTGGATCGTCTGCGAGGACGAGGCCGGCCAGTCGCTGAGGCCGACACGCTGGTCACCGTGGCGACGCGCGCCGGCGTTCCGGCCGGTGCCGAGTTTGAGACGTTCGCCTTTTTCGACCGCGTCCTCGGACTGGTTACCTCGCGCGCGAGGTGGGTCACCAGAGCCGGGCGGCGACATGACGTCGGGCGCGTGGGCCATATGGCGGCGGTCGTCGCAACGGCCCCAGCGCATTCACTCCGCCGGGGCCGCCCCTTCCGGATCGTCACACGTGAGAGTGCTCGATCCAGGTTCAATTGTACGACTGCGGGCAAGGACAGGCCGGGAGGGGAGAGCGGGCCATCGGGCAGCCCCGTCCCCCTGGTTCGTGTGCGCAAATGGGGCCGTGCAGGCCGTACGTGCCGGGCCGAGCGGTGGACGGGTCGGCCCTCGGACAGTCCAGCTCAGTCGCGTTCTTCTTCTTCGGCCTCCATGCGGCGGATTCCCTGGTGGGTCAGGGAGACCATCGCGGGTGTGTTGCCCGGTTCCCAGTCGACAGTGATCAGGCCCTCGCCGGCGAGGTAGGTGCAGGCGGCGGCCAGGTCTTCCTCCGGGATGCGCAGGTCGTTCCGCAGCTTCCGCCCAGGGACTCCGAGGAGACGGTTGCCTTCGGTGGCTTCGTAGAGGGCGGTCAGGACCCGCTCGCGGTAGACCTGCCGCTCGCGGAGGGTCGCCATGATCGAGTCCTTTCGTGCATGTGAAGGTCCGGTGCTCCTCAGACCTCGTCGCCGTGGGCGCCGGTGCCCGTGGACGGTCTGCTGGTGGTGAGCCAGGAGAGGGCGGGTCCTGCGGCGGATTCGGTGTCCACGGTGAGGTGGAGCCGGGTGCCGCCTTCGGGGGCGGGGTAGCTGCGCTGTTCCGTTCCGGCGAAGCAGCGGCGGATTACTTCGGCGACCGCGCGGGCGGCTCCGGGAGTGGCGGCAACGATCCGGATCTCGGCCTGTCCTGCCTGCGGCAGGGGCTCGTTCTCGACGGGGTACAAGACGGTGTGTTCCCTTCGGGGCGAAGCAAGAGGCCGACGGGTGGGTTGTCCCGGGTGTCGGGTGCCCCACCTGCGGCCTTCGGTCGGAGGAGTGGTCTGAGGTCAGGGCCGGTTGCCCGTGACCCTGCGGCTGGAGGCTTGCCCTGTCGAGCTGTGGTGGCCGTCGCCGGGTGGCCGGCTGATGGCCGGGAAGGGATCGCTGAAGTGGTAGGCCGCGATGCGTGCGTCGTGCTGGGCGTTGAGCCGGTGGATCAGGAGCATGCCGAGCGCGATCAGGAGGGCGCCTGCCGCGAGCGTGATCACGGTCTCCATGTCGTCATCTCCGTGTGTTCCCCGGCAGGGGGATCACCCGCGTGCCGACGACCGGGTGCCGGAGGGGCGGCAGGGCAGACCCGCCATCGGTCTCCCAAGCCTCCTGGCTGCTTCGGGCGTCCCGCATACGGCGGCCGGTCGCGGCTTCGTCGGACATCAGCACACCGGCGGTGAGGACGCTGCCGGGGACGGCGGCGGCGCTCATCAGCCGGGCGGCTGCGGCGGGCTCGGTCTCGGGCGGGATCACCAGCAGGTCGCAGCGGCCTGCGGTGTAGGAGAGCAGGATCATCTTGTCGGGATCCTGTTCGGTGAACCAGCCCACGTGCACGATGTGCCCGGTGATGGGAACCTTGTGCGGGACGACGGGCCAGCGGGTGGGGTTCACCATGGCACGCGTCATGCGTCCCCAGCGCCCTTCCAGCGCTTCGACCAGGGACGGAAGCTCGGTGGGCAGGTCCCGCGAGTAGGGCCACCAGGCACCGTCCAACTGGCCGGCGAGGGTGGTCTTCGGCGTCAGGGAAATCCGCGTCGGGAGCGGGGGAACAAGCGCCCGCGCCACTCCGCGTTCGACGGTCGTGGTCATGATGCGGACCTGTCTCCGGGCCGCCCTGCAGGGCGGCCCAGTGTCTTGATCGCCGGAAACGACGTCCGCGTAGGAGCGGGTGTTCGAGTTACTCCCGGTACACTCAGCCTACTCCGCGCCGCGGTCGGGCGAGCCGTTCTGACCAGGTGATTTCCGACCGGGAACACCTCCCGGCCGATGCTCGCGGGCATGACCACAGGCACGCGGAGTGCGGTCGGACCACGGCGGTATCCAGCCGGCCATGAGGTGTCGGCGGCCCCGCGCAGTCAGGCGGACCTCCATGGCCGAATCCGACACCTCCACCCCCCGGAAGCTCCTTCCGGACGAGATCCATCGGGCGGTGAAACCCGGCACGGCACGGCACTGCTCCGGCTGCAGACGACGCACTCCCGCGAAGGCCTCCTCGACGGCGCCTGGTGGCCCCGCTCCCGTAATGTCACGGCCGAGCTGCCCCCCGCCCCGATGCAGGCGCTCACCGCGCACCTCGGACCCATCACGCGGGTCGGCCTGGACACCGCCGCCTGGGAGGAGGTCCCGACCCGCCTGGTCGTCGACGACCGGGTCGTGCACCTCGACGCCTTCCCCGTCGGCGACGACACCGTCCTCATCACCCGCGGCGACAACGACCACTTCGCCCTCTTAACGACCACTTCGCCCTCTTGGTGGTGCCGCCGGACACGACACCTGATGCGGCACGTGACGCCATGGCCCCGTGCGGTCGACGCCGGCAACGTCATCCAGGCCGCCGACATCCTTGTCGCCACGCTTCCCGAACCGGCAACCGATCGCCAGGAGTCGGGATGATCGGGATGGCGGACATTCGTGAGTGGCGGGCCCACGACGTGGTGGACACGCGGGGCCGCAGGATCGGTGAGCTGGAGGCGATCTACGTCGACACCAGCACCGATGAGCCGGCCATGGCCACGATCCACGTCGGCCTGCCCACCCGACACCGTCTGGCGTTCGTTCCCCTGGACGGTGCGACGGTGGGCCCGGGTTATGTGAAGTTCGCCCATGACAAGGCGCTGTAGCAGGACAAGTGCCGTCGCCCCGCCCCTGACGGCGGGCCGTGGCGCTCTGGCTCAACTCCTGTGAAGCAGGCACGCCGAGTGACGAATGCCCGCCTGGGATGAGTCCACAGCGCAGACAAGCAAAAGTGGCGTCCGGAGTTCAACGGTTCCGGCGGTGACGGCTGCCGTCGTCCACCGGGCCGAGGGTGGCTCGGCGAACGGCGGATGGGCTGCGCGGGCTTCGGCTCCGTGGCGGAGGTGGCTGTCGGCTCAATCGACGGTGGCGAGATGATCGGCGTCGCCGCCGCGCCACTCGATGAGGAAGATGGTCGCGTCGTCGCTGGTGACGCCGCCTCGTTCCTGTTTCAGGGCGTGGGAGAGCGCGCGCACCGCCGGCCGCACCGCCGTGTGGTCACGGACGGCTCGGTTGGTCCACTCGATGAGTTGCTCCTCACCGAACTCTTCCCCACCGGCTTGATGCTCTTCAATCAGGCCATCGGTGAAACACAGCAACCGGTCCCCGGGCTGCAGCATCCGCTCGCTGACCACCGGCTCCTCACCTCCGAAGCCGACCGGCAATGTGGTCGGGCTCTCCAACCGGTCCACCACGGCGCGGCCACGGATCAGCAGCGGTGCCGGGTGGCCGGCATTGACCCATTGCAGCCGGCCCGTGGCGGTGTTCAGACACATCATCTGCGCGGTGACAAAGTGGTCGTTGCCGAACTGCTCATTGATAGCCCTGTCCATGAATGCATACACCTGGGACAGGCCGGTGTTGGCCCGTCGCGTGTGGCGGTAGGCCCCGATAGCCACCGTCGCCATGGTCGCCGCGTCCAGGCCGTGGCCCATCGCGTCGATCATGGCCACATGAAGGATGTCGCCGTTGAGGGCGTAGTCGAAACTGTCACCGGCCACGTCGTACGCGGGCTCCAGAATTCCCGCCACCTCAACCTGCGGAACAGTCATCGACAGCGGAGGCAGCAACGACCACTGGATCTCCGCGGCCACGCTCATCGGGGCGCTGCGTCGGGCCTGGAAGAACAGGTCGGTGTAGGCGTCCTTGGTCACGATCATGTCTGCGACCAAACCGGCGAGTCTGCGCAGCAACCGCCTGTCGTCGTCGTCGACGCTGCCCAGGGTGACAGCCATCGCCCCGACCTGGTCACTGCCGTCCAGCAACGGCAAATACATCCGCACACTTCCGTCCTGCGGCACCTCCACCGTTCTGCGGCACAGGAACGCCTCCCCGGCGGGGGACCCCTCGACCAGTTCGGGGTCCCCGACCACCAACCCCCGGCCCGGCAGCGGCACCAGCAGCATCTGTTCGTAGTCCTGCAAGAGGATCGAGACGTCCCAGCCACCGACCCTGGCCACCTCTTCCGCAACGAGCGGGGCGATCAACTGCGGCGGCATCTCGTGAGCCCGGTCCAGCAGCAAACCCAGCAACCGCTCACCAAACCCCTCCGACCGGTCCACCCCGAACTTGCCCGGCTTTCGCGCGCCTTCGGTCATCGTTGCTCGCATCCCTTCATACCGCGGCATGGGAATTCAGTGGGCGGTCGGTTGTGTGGAGCCGGTACGAAGCGGTGCCACCCCGGATGGGGAGCAGCTTCTCCCTCCCTCCAGGCGCTGGCGCCTTCAGCACCCAGCCACATATTCCGGCTCACGGTGCTCCCGACCCGACGCACAACCCGGCATACTCGGATCCAGCGGGCAGCCAACGGCGATCCGCTCGAAAGAACGTTCACACGCCCCATACGCACAGGGCACCTCGCACGACAGGGATCAACCCGGACAGCCTGACACCGCCAACCGGCCCAACGCGCCGATTACGCCAGAGGCGGCATGTCCCACCCGGTCAGAACAGTTGGCATGCTTAGGCCCCTGCTCAATCGGGCCCTCCTCCCGTGACCGGCCAACCCGGCGTGACCGACCACAGAAGTCGAGTCAGAACCGCTATTCGCGTACAGAGCCAGGCATCCTGGCTGCGGTCGGCCGGTACAGGGGTTCGCGGTGTCGGCGCCGAGTAGCTGCGGTGCCGGCGGTGGCGCCCCCGGCCGTCGCTGACTGCGCGGGGCACCCGCAGTTTCTCGGCCTCCCAGGGCGTGGTCGATCACGTTGCCGTTGCTGCAGTTGTTGGTGTGGTCACCGACCCGGCCACCGATATCAGGCACGGCGGTGACTTCCTGCAGGCACGTCGCGGACTCGGTGAAGTTCCAGTTGTCGGCGGCGTTGACGCCGCTGCCGAAGTTGCTGTCGTTGTCGGCGCGTGCCGGGGCCGCCATGCAGACGATCGCGAGTGGCAGGGCAGCGAGCGCGCGACGTGACTGGCCTGTGTCGCCGGTCACGTGAAATGGGTCTCGTGATGTGAGAAGGCCCGGCGGCCAGGTGGTGCAAGTGCTGCGTCGCGCCCCCTCCGAGCAGGGCATTCCGGCGAGTTGGGGCGCGCGGAGGGCACGGAGAGGTCGGAGAGGTCGAAGAGGTCGAAGAGGTCGAAGAGGTCGAAGAGGTCGAAGAGGTCGAAGAGGTCGAAGAGGTCGAAGAGGTCGAAGAGGTCTAGACAACAAAGAAGCCTCTGGCCGCCGGCCCGGGGCTTTTTCATGGAGCGGGTGACGAGAATCGAACTCGCGCTCTGAGCTTGGGAATCACGCGGAACCTGGGCCCCAACCACGAGTCTGACCTGCGGAAACGTACTCTCAGGTGGTGCATCCGCGGGTTGCGGGAAGCCGTCGGTTGACCGCCGTTTACCGCCCTGACTGGCACGTAGTGGCACGCGCCTCCCGGCGAACAGAGTGTTTGTCTCTGCTGGCCATCCCGCCCCGACGGGGTGCCCGACGAATCAGGCCGGTCGCACCAGGCGAATGCTGCGATCCGCAGGCCGTCCGAGGTGCGGACGGCCCGGACAGGGCTGAACGCAGTCGGAACTGCAACGAGCGCCGGGCAGCGGTCTCCTGGTCAGGGCGACTGGTTGGAGTCCATGAGCCGGCTCTCCCAGGCCCAGGCGGCGGTCTCGACCCGGTTGCGGACTTGGAGTTTGGTCTGGATGGTCGCCAGATGGCTCTTGACGGTGCTCAGGGAGATGAACAGGGCGGCGGCGATCTCCTGGTTGGTACGGCCCCTGGCGATGGCGCGGACGACCTCGATCTCGCGGGCGGAGAGCGGCTGGACGGGCCGGGCCGAGGTCGCCTTCCGGGCGGGGGCGAGGTCGCGTAGCAGACGCAGGGTGATGGAGGGGGAGATCAGGGCGTCGCCGCTGTTCGCGGCGCGGACAGCCTCGACGAGCAGGGCCGGGCCGGCGTCCTTGAGTACGAAGCCGACGGCCCCGGAGTGCAGGGCGCCGCGGACGTACTCGTCGAGGTCGAAGGTGGTGACGATGACCACCCGCAGTGGGTCGGCCAGGCCAGGGCCTGCCAGGGCCCGGGTGACCTCGATGCCGTCCAGTTTCGGCATCCGGATGTCGACCAGACAGACGTCCGGGCGCATCCGCCGGGCCAGCTCGACCGCCTCGGCGCCGTCCGCCGCCTCGCCGACCACGGAGATGTCCTCCTGGTCCTCCAGGATGAGCCGCAGGCCTCGGCGGACCATCGCTTGGTCGTCGGCGAGCAGGACGGTGATGCTCAACGGCGGTCTCCCGTGGGGAGCGGCAGGGTGGCGAGGACGGACCAGCCGGTGTCGTGCTCCGGGCCGGCGGTGAGCGTGCCGCCGAGGGCCTCGACCCGTTCGCGCATGCCGATCAGCCCGAAGCCGCCCTGATGCAGATGGCGGGCCGGACCGCCCGGAGCGTCGTCGTGGACCGTGACGGTGACGCCGTCATGCGCCTGGGCGATGTGGACGGTGGCCGAGCGGGCGTGTGCGGCGTGCCGAGCGATGTTGGTCAGGGATTCCTGGACGATCCGGTACACGGTGGTGCTCACCTCGGGTGGCCAGGCCACCTGGTCAGCGGGCAGGTGCAGGTGGACCTCGGGGCCGTGGCCCTCGAACCGGCGGACGAGGTTGGTCAGTTGCTCCCGGCCCGCGACAGTGGGGGAGGTCGTGGTCGCGTCGTCGGTGTCCCGCAGCAGGCCGACGACGCGGCGCATGGCGGCCAACGCCACGCTGCCGGCTTCCTCGATGTCGGTCAGGGTGCCGTCCAGTGTCTCGGGTCGCCGTCGGCCGACCAGACGGGCGGCCTGGGCCTGCACCACGATGCCGGTGATGTGGTGGGCGACCACATCGTGCAGTTCCCGGGCCAGGGTGAGGCGCTCCTCGCGCCGTACGGCCTCGGCGGCCGCGCGGCGGCGGAAGTCGAGGAGGCGCAGCCCGAGCCCGATCCCGAGCGCGAGGACCCAGACTTGCGTACCGACCCGGAACGGGGTGCTGGGAGCCTCGCTGGACAGCAGACCGGCGGCCATGAGCGCCAGCCCGCTGACCGCGATACCACCCGCCTGGCGCCAGGGCAGCGCCCTGATCGCGGAGCCGCCGAGGACGAGCAGGGCCAGCACCGCGGCGGCGCCGGGCTCGCCGGGCAGGTGGGCGAGCCGGGCGGTCAGGCCGGCGATCCCCGCGACGGCGAGGCCGATGACGGCCGCCCGGCCCGGGTGCCGCTCTCGTCCCAGCGCGACCAGGCAGATCACCGCGCCGACCGCGCTGTCGAAGGCCCAGGCGCGGCCCTGGCCGGCGTACTGGACGGCCATCAGGGCCAACACCACGGAGAACACCGCCCCCAGGATGGTGTTGACGGCGGCTCTTGGGCCCCAGGCCGGTCGATGTCCCGTGCTCACCGGGCTCACGCTAGGCGATCACCACCGGCCGCTGAACCGGCCGAAAGTACGACTCGGGCGCACCTGAACCGTTCCTCCGGTCGGTGCGGGGACCGCGGCGGGGTCAGCAGGCTGTGGCCATGGCAGACCTCATCTCCGCTCCTCTTGCGCTCGCAGTCTCGGCCGCCCAGGCCGAGAAGACCGTGCGAAGCCCGCTGCTGTACGCATGGTGGGCCCTCAATCTGGCCGTCCTTCTCGCGGTCGGCTATGGCATCTACCGGTTCGTGAGGAAGTCGCGCGAGAACCGCGGCTCGCGCGGCTGATTCGGGAGGAACACATGACACCGGTACTGGAAGCTGTGCGGCTCGGCAAGCGCTACGGCCACCACCAGGCGCTGACCGACTGCGACCTGGACATCCCGCAGGGGCGGGTGATCGGCCTGGTCGGTCCCAACGGCGCCGGCAAGTCGACGCTGCTGAACATGGCCTGCGGGCTGATCAGGCCGAGCTCGGGCAGCATCCGCGTGCTCGGCGCGGAGCCGGCCGCGAGCCCGGCGCACCTGGCCAAGGTCGGCTTCGTCGCGCAGGACACGCCCGTATACACCGACCTGTCCGTCGCGGACCACCTGCGCATGGGCGCCCGGCTGAACCCGAGTTGGGACGGTCGGCTCGCGCAGCGGCGGATCGCCCGGATCGGACTGGACCCAGAACGGAAGGCGGGCCGGCTCTCGGGCGGTCAGCGCGCCCAGCTCGCACTCACCGTCGCGGCAGCCAAAAGACCGGAGCTGCTGATCTTCGACGAGCCCGCCGCGGCGCTCGACCCGCTGGCCCGCTCCGGCTTCCTGGACAGCCTGATGGAGTCCGTTTCCGAACTGGGTGCCGGCGCGATCCTCTCCTCGCACGCGCTCGCCGACGTGGAGCGGGTCTGCGACTACCTCGTCGTGCTGGCCGGATCCCGGATCCAGCTCGCCGGCGATGTGTCCGAGCTGCTGGCGAGCCACTACCGGATCGTCGGAGCCCGCGACGTCGTCGCGGCGCTGCCCGCGGCGGTGGAGTTCGTCAGCGTCGATCACACGCCGCGGGAGAGCACCGCAATCGTCCGCGCCGACGACGGGCTGCCGGCCCCCGGTTCCTGGACCGTGGACGCCCTCGACCTGGAGGAGCTGGTTCTCGCATACATGACCCGGGCGAACCAGACCGCCGCCCAGCCCGCCCCGATGCCCACGGAGACCCACTCATGATCTGGCTGACCTGGCGACAGTTCCGCGTGCAGGCGCTGGTGGGCCTCGGTGCCCTGCTGCTCCTCGCGATCCATCTGGTCTACCTGGGCCAGCAGATCCACAGCGGATACGACGACAACCTCGCGCACTGTGCGGGCCGTGACAACTGCTCCGGCGTGCTGGCCGCCTTCGCCGACCAGTACGGCTTCGAGGTGGACCTGCTCAGCTACCTGCTGCTGGCTGTCCCCGGCGTCATCGGCGTCTTCTGGGGCGCGCCGCTGGTCACCCGTGAGCTGGAGGACGGTACCCACCGGCTGGTGTGGAACCAGAGTGTGACCCGCAGCCGGTGGCTGGCGGTCAAGCTCGGGTCGATCGGTCTGCTGAGCATGGCCGTGACCGGCGTCTTCAGTCTCCTGCTGACCTGGGCCTCCGGTCCGGTCAACGAGGTCCTGAACAACCGGTTCGAGCCGGTGCTGTTCAGCTCGCGCAATATCGCGCCGCTCGCCTACGCCGCCTTCGCCTTCATGCTGGGCACTGCTCTCGGCCTGTTCATCCGCCACACGGTGCCCGCCATGGGAACGACCCTGGTGCTCTTCGCCGTCCTCCAAGTCGTCATGCCCACGCTGGTACGGCCGCACTACGAGACTCCGGTCCGCACCTCGGTGCCGCTCACCTCGCAGATGATCAGCGGTCTGACAAAGATCGGTACCTATGGTGAGATCGGCGGCCTGCGAGTGCCCGGCGGGCCCTGGGTGGTGAAGACCAGCGCCATTCTCGACTCCGCGGGCAGGGAGGTCGGCCACAGCGACTGGTACCAGGACTGCACCAACAACAAGTCGATCAACGAAATGCCGGACTGCCTGGCCAAGCGGAACATCCACGTGGACATCTCCGAGCAGCCGGCTGACCGCTACTGGACGTTCCAGTGGGTCGAGACCGCGATCTTCGCCGCCCTGACCGCGGTGCTGGCAGCCCTGTGCTTCTGGCGAATCCGCGGCCGACTCGCCTGAACCTCCCTCTCGCGGTTGTTCCTGAACAGCGGGCATCCCCTCACCGCCGCGATTGACCTGGCCGAAGGCCGGGTCACCTACTACCCCTCAGACAGCACCGGAGCCCCAGGTCGTTGACCTGGGGCTCCGAAGAAGAGCGGGTGACGAGAATCGAACTCGCGCTCTGAGCTTGGGAAGCAGGCGGCACCTATCCCCGTGTATCGCGCCTGACCTGCGGGAACGTGCACCG
>NZ_JBHVWT010000001.1:1014670-1148651 GCF_042882135.1 Streptomyces sp. NPDC058240 | reverse complement strand
GTTGATAGGCCAGATGTGGAAGCCCGGTAACGGGTGGAGCTGACTGGTACTAATAGGCCGAGGGCTTGTCCTCAGTTGCTCGCGTCCACTGTGTTAGTTCTGAAATAACGAACGGCCGTGTTTTTCCGGTGTTGGTTAATTTCATAGTGTTTCGGTGGTCATTGCGTTAGGGAAACGCCCGGTTACATTCCGAACCCGGAAGCTAAGCCTTTCAGCGCCGATGGTACTGCAGGGGGGACCCTGTGGGAGAGTAGGACGCCGCCGAACTCCTTTTACGGGAAAGCCCCGTGCCCTTGTGGCACGGGGCTTTTCTGCGTTTCACGGCCGGCGCGGAAGCCCCTTTCCCTGCGGATGGCTTGGTTCGTGGCGGCGGGATGGTCAGAGCCGGCCCGCTCCCTTGAGGGCGAGGTAGGCATCGGCGAGAGCAGGGGCGAGGTTGTCAGGAGTGGCGTCGACAACCACCGCGCCGTGCCGTTGGAGCTGCTCTGCGGTGCGGAGTCGCCTTGCTTGGGCCTGTGCGCCCGCGGCAGCTTCGTAGATTGCGTCCACTGTGCCTCTTGCGCCCGCCATCTGCTCGACGTGCGGGTCCGCCACGGAAGCCACCAGCACGGTATGGCGCTGGGTCAGACGACGGAGTACAGGGAGCAGACCTTCTTCCACGGGGGCTGCGTCCAGACCGGTGAGAAGCACGATCAGGGAGCGACGAGGCGCACCGGCGAGCACGGCAGCGACGAGACCTCGGGCATCTGTTTCCATAAGGGCCGGCTCGATGGGCGCCAGCGCGTTCACCATGGCCGACAGGACCTCTCCTGCGGACCGGCCCTGAACCTGTGCGCGGACACGACGGTCGTAGGCCAGTAGATCCACGCGGTCGCCCGCACGAGTGGCAAGTGCCGTGAGCAGCAGGGCCGCGTCCAGAGAGGCGTCGAGACGGGGCACGTCACCGACACGCCCCGCCGAGGTACGGCCGGTGTCCAGGACAACGAGGATGTGACGGTCCCGCTCGGGGCGCCACGTGCGCACTGCGACGGCGGACTGACGTGCAGTGGCCCGCCAGTCGATGGAGCGGGTGTCGTCGCCGGGCACGTACGCACGCAGGCTGTCGAACTCCGTGCCCTCGCCACGGGTGAGGACACTGCTGCGGCCGTCGAGTTCGCGCAGTCTGGCGAGGCGGGACGGCAGATGCTTCCGGCTGGTGAAGGGAGGCAGGACCCGCACTGTCCACGGGACCTGGTGATTCCCTTGTCGGGCGGCAAGCCCCAGAGGTCCGAACGAGCGGACGGTGATGCGCTCGGCTCGGCGGTCACCCCGCCGTGTCGGTCTCAGGAAGGTGGTCAGCCGGCGGCGTTCGCCTGCCGGGACCGCAAGTGTATGTCGCGAGGAAGTCTGTTCCGTACCGGTGGGCCAGCTGCTGGGGGGCCAGCCGTCACGAAGGTGTGCCCGCAGTCTGCGACGGGAAGGATTGGTTACGGTGAGTTGCACTTCGGTGGTTTCGCCAAGTCGAACGCTTGTGTCACCGGATCGGGTGAACTGAAGCGTTCGCACTGGTGCAGCCAGGGCATAGTCACAGAGAATTGCCAAAGAGAGCGGTGCGTTGACTGCCAGCATCCCGGTCCAACTGGGGGCCAGGATGCCTACAGGGAGTGACCCCAGGGCGGCCAGCAAAGCGGTACGTCCGGTGAGGGCCACGGTCACCGCCTCATCGGGGTACGGGGACGTGGGCGAGGACGGCTGTGATGACGGAGTCGGGGGTGACACCCTCCATCTCCGCCTCGGGCCGCAGTTGGATGCGATGGCGAAGTGTGGGGAGTGCCAGGGCCTTCACGTCATCCGGAATGACGTAGTCGCGGCCGGTGAGCCAGGCCCAGGCGCGGGCGGTAGACAACAGGGCGGTGGCGCCTCGGGGAGAGACACCGAGGGATAGCGAGGGGGATTCACGCGTGGCACGACAGATATCGACGACGTAACCGGCGATCTCGGGAGAGACCTTGGTCCGGGCGACCGCGTTGCGGGCGGCTTCCAGGTCGGCGGGGCCGGCGACGGGGCGTATGCCGGCTGACTTGAGGTCACGTGGATTGAAGCCGTCGGAATGACGGGTGAGGACGTTGATCTCCTCTTCCCGCGAGGGCAGGGGCACCGTCAGTTTGAGGAGAAACCGGTCCAGTTGGGCCTCGGGGAGAGGGTAGGTGCCCTCGTATTCGACGGGATTCTGCGTGGCGGCCACGAGGAAGGGGTCGGGCAGCGACCGGGGGGTTCCGTCGACGGTGACCTGGCGCTCTTCCATGGCTTCCAGGAGGGAGGACTGCGTCTTGGGAGGGGTGCGGTTGATCTCGTCGGCGAGAAGCAGATTGGTGAAGACAGGGCCGGGCTGGAAGGAGAACTCGGCCGTGCGGGCGTCGTAGACCAGTGAGCCGGTGACGTCGCTGGGCATCAGATCGGGGGTGAACTGGACGCGCTTGGTGTTGAGTTCGAGTGAGGCGGCGAGAGCCCGGACCAGGAGGGTCTTGGCCACTCCGGGGACGCCTTCGAGGAGGACGTGGCCACGGCAGAGCAGAGCGACGACGAGTCCGGTGACGGCCGGGTCCTGGCCGACCACGGCCTTGGCGATCTCTGAGCGCAGCGCTTCAAGGGATGCGCGGGCTGTGTCGCCGTTCCCGAGGGGCTCGGTGGTCTCGGCGGGCACTGGGGGCGGGGCGCTCATGACGTGCGTACCTCTCTTTCGAGGGTGTCGAGTTGGTCTGCCAGGTGGACGAGAGCGGCGTCGTCGGACGGGGCGGGTCCGAAGAGCAGGGTTTGGAGGCTGTCGTCAGTGCTGCCCAGGCGGGCGGAAACAGCAGGGACAAGTGTTGAGGGGGAGTGGGCGTCGCGTGGGGAGACGCCGATGAGTGGGGCGATGCGGGTGCGGGTGGCGGAGCGCAGTGAGTCGGCGGCCCGGTCGCGGGCGTTCGTCTTGCGGTAGAGGCGGGCCCGGCCCTCGGTGGATTCGGATGCCCGGATGGCCACGGGCAGCCGCTCGGGCACCAGGGGGCCCAGACGACGGGCACGCCAGATGGCGGAGAGCACAGCGGCCAGTGCGAGTTGCAACGTGCCCCACAACCAGCCTTGGGGGATCAGGTCGGCGAAGCTGCGGTTGTCAGGGGTGCTGTCACCACTGGTGCCCCCGTTCTCGGTGGCGCCGGATGAATCAGCGAGCGAGGGGAGGTACCAGATCAGATGAGGGCGGGAACCGAGAAGTTGCAGGGCCAGGGATGCGTTGCCCTGATTGGCGAGCCTGTCGTTGAGGAGAAGGTCGGGGGAACCGAGGAGCACGGTGTCGCCCGCGCCCTGTTCGACCAGGAGCACGGTGGGAAGGCCGCCGCTCGGGAAGCAGCCGATGGTGCCGGGGCCGTCCGAGGCGTAGCGGAAGCCTCCCGTTTCGACGTCGCCGGCACTGCGGGCGGCGGGCAGGGAGCATTCGGGGGCGCGGGGGGCTACGGGGCCGGCGGACTCCGCCGTGATACCTGGGACCAACGTGCGCACGGAGGGCGGGCCTGCCGCGAGGAGGACAGTGCGACCGGCCGAGTTCTCGGTCGCGGCACGGAGTTCGCTCTGCTGGCGTGGTGCCAGCAGATTGGGGGAGGCGACGAGCAACGTGGTGTCGGGGCCGACCTTGGCGGTGGCGTCGTCGAGCGTGGTGACCACGCGTACGGAGACGCCGCGTTCCTTGAGGAGTTCGGCGACGGCCCGGCTGCCGTAGGGGTCGGCGGAGCGAGGGTCGAGGCGGCCGTGCTGGTCACCGGAGCGGATGGTTGCCAGGGCGATACCGGCGGCGACGAGTACAAGGAGGGCGAGGAGCAGACCGCGGATGCGGACCCAGATCTGGTGAGGGGTGAGGGCCGCCGAGGTGGAGGCGGCGGTGACCCCGGTCATCCGGCTGCCCCCTGGGCCGCGGTCGTCAGGAGAGGCTTGGCGGTTTCGAGATCGAGGTCCAGAGCTCGTACGGCCAGATATGCCTGCTGGTCGGTGGTACGGCCGCCGTATGTGACATCGTCGAATTCTCGGGCGGCAGCGTGGAGTCGCGTCGTGTGTGCGGGCAGTGGGCGGCCTGCTTCGGCGGCGGCCTCGTCGGCGGTGCGCCCGGGGCAGGGGTCGAGCAGGGCGCGCTCTTCCAGGGAGCGGACGATGGCGCGCATCCGTTCCTGGACCGCCTCGTTCCAGCGTCGGGCGGCGGCGTGGGCCTCGGCGGCCTTCCGGTGTTCGGCCGCGCTGCGGGTGCTGTCGTCGAAAAGGGCGTCCGAGGAACGCACGGTGCGGCTCGGAGTGCCCAGCCGCCACCAGAGTGCGGCGACCAGGCCTGTGATGACCAGTACGAGCACGACAAGACCGACCGGGCCGCCGAGCGCCGCGCCGGAGGCCGTGTCCAGGAGATCGCCGATCCAGCCCCAGAGCTTGTCGAGGCCCTGCTGGAGGAGGTTGGGATCGTTCTCGTGGTACATCGGTTTGGACAGTTCGTGCTTCGCGGCCTCGCGGGCGGGGACACGTGGAGTGTCCACGGGTATGTTGCCGCTCGAGTGGATCAGTAGCCGTACTGCTGTGGTGCCCCCCGCCCCCGACACGGCATCAGCTCCTGGTGTCGTATCCGGGCAGGCCCGCTGCCCGGGCGAGTTCGAGGTCGAGTGCCTCGCGGCGGATGCGCTGATCGATGTAGAGCAGTGCCATCACGCCGGCGGAGAGCGGGTACGTGATCGTCGTGATGATTACCTGGCCGATGCCGGAGACGATCAGGAACGGCCAGCCGAAGTCTGTGGAGCCGTTAGTGAGGGCGGAGCCGATTCCGTCGCCGTCCACGGCCATCGCGATGATGCCGAACGGGATGGCGATGATCACGGCCACGATGAGCGTCAGCAGCCCGGTCAGCGCCAGGATGCCGAAGGTCCGCCACCAGGCACCCCTGACGAGCTTCGCGGAACGGCGCATGGAGGTGATGATCGACTGCCGCTCCAGCATCAGGGCCGGCGAGGCGAGGCAGAAACGGACCATCAGCCAGATGACGACGACGAACGCGGCCATGAATCCGATGAGGACGAGTCCGGCACCCGCGGACGATCCGGTGAGCATGCCCGGGAGCAGGCCCGCCGCCATGATGGCGGCGCTGATCAGGGCCACCAGCAGGGTCAGCCCCAGCAGCTGAGGAAGCCGGGGCCGGGCCTCGGTCCAGGCGTCGGAGAGCGTCACGGGGCGGCCCAGCACCGAGCGGCTGATCACCACGGTCAGAACAGATGTCGTGATCAGCGTGGCGATCATGGTGATGAGCATGGACGGCACGCTGTTGAACACTGTCGACTGGGCAGAGTCGACGGCCTGCCGCAGCGCTTCCGTGCCGGTGGCGTTCGGATCGATCTGCGCAGGTTCCGGCAGCAGGAAACGTTCCACGAGGATGATCGCGATCTGGGCGATCACGGACACGGTGAGTGTGATGCCGAGGACCGTGCGCCAATGGGCGCGCATCGTGGAGACCGCACCGTCGAGGATCTCGCCGACGCCGAGAGGCCGGAGCGGGATGACACCGGGCTTGGCCGCGAGGGGCGGCTGCCCCCAGCCGGGGCCCTGCGGTCCGCCGCCCCAGCCCGCGGCGGGGGGCGGTGCGCCAGGACCTGTGCCGGGAATGCTCGGTGGGGACCACTGTTCCGGGGGCGGCTGCGTGGGAGACCAGTTCCCTGCCGGGCCGCTGTCGTCGACGGGCTCGGAGGGCCGGGGGATGTCGGCGCCCTGACCCTCGGATGGGGCGGATCCGGGCGAGGCCCAGCCCGGAGTGTCGTTCATTCTCGCTCCTTCATGGTCCTGTCCGCTCATCGGGGCGGCAGGTTGGCAGCCATCGTGCCACGCGCTGCTCCGGTATGGGCCGGGCGCTCTATCTCCTTCGTACCTTCATTTGTGGGTGGCTCACCGGGCAGACTGGGCGGATGGCTGATCAGGACGCGCAACCGCCGGTGGGCATCGAGCCTCCCACGCTTCCCGTACTTCGCTGGGCCGAGCCTCCGGAAGGTCCCGCACTGGTGCTCCTCGACCAGACGCGGCTGCCGGCGGAGGAAGCCGAGCTTGTGTGCACCGATGCGCCTGCTCTGGTGCGGGCGATCCGGACGCTGGCGGTGCGTGGTGCTCCGCTGCTGGGGATCGCGGGGGCCTATGGGGTGGCTCTCGCGGCCGTGCGGGGAGACGACGTGGCGGTGGCCGCGGAGCTGCTGGAGCGGGCGCGGCCCACCGCGGTGAATCTCGGGTACGGGGTACGGCGGGCCGTCGGGGCATATCGGGAGGCCGTCGGGAAGGGGGCGGATCCGGAGCGGGCCGCGGCCATGGCGCTGGCCGAGGCCAGGGCGCTGCACCGGGAGGACACCGAGGCCAGTGGGCGCATGGCTCGGCACGGCCTTGCCCTGCTGGACGAACTGCTGCCCGGTGGCGGTGGGCATCGCTTGCTGACGCACTGCAATACGGGGGCCCTGGTCTCCGGTGGCGAGGGCACTGCCTTCGCGGTGGCGCTCGGGGCGCACCGGGAAGGGCGGCTGCGGCGGCTGTGGGTGGACGAGACGCGTCCGCTGCTGCAGGGGGCCAGACTGACGGCGTACGAGGCGGCGCGCAACGGCATGCCGTACAGCCTGCTCACGGACAACGCCGCAGGTTCGTTGTTCGCTGCGGGTGAGGTGGATGCCGTGCTCATCGGGGCGGACCGCATCGCCGCCGACGGGGCGGTGGCGAACAAGGTGGGGAGCTATCCGCTGGCGGTGCTCGCGAAGTACCACCACGTACCGTTCATCGTGGTCGCGCCGACGACGACCGTGGATCTGGACACCGAGGACGGAGCGTCGATCATCGTTGAGCAGCGGCCGGCGGTCGAAGTGACGGAGCTCACATCGCCGCGGGTCGGGGTGGCGGGCGCGGATGCCGGTGGACTGCTCGTGGCACCGGTGGGAACCCCCGCGTACAACCCCGCGTTCGATGTCACGCCGCCGGAGCTGGTCACGGCGATCGTCACGGAGGAGGGTGCAATTTCCCCGGTCACGGGGGTCGGACTGGCAGAGCTGTGTGCCAGATCATCGCAGGTAACGATTAGCTAATGGGATGATGTCGATTATGAAGGGACGCGTCCTTGTCGTCGACGACGACACCGCACTGGCCGAGATGCTCGGGATTGTGCTGCGTGGTGAAGGGTTCGAGCCGTCGTTCGTAGCGGACGGCGACAAGGCACTTGCCGCATTTCGTGAGGCCAAGCCGGACCTGGTCCTGCTGGATCTCATGCTGCCCGGTAGGGACGGCATCGAGGTCTGCAGGTTGATCAGGGCCGAGTCTGGTGTGCCGATCGTCATGCTCACTGCCAAGAGCGACACGGTTGACGTGGTGGTGGGTCTGGAGTCAGGGGCCGACGACTACATCGTCAAGCCGTTCAAACCTAAGGAGTTGGTTGCCCGGATCAGGGCACGTCTGCGGAGGTCCGAGGAACCGGCGCCGGAGCAGTTGGCCATCGGGGACCTGGTCATCGATGTGGCCGGTCACTCGGTGAAGCGGGAGGGGCAGTCGATCGCCCTCACCCCGCTGGAGTTCGACCTGCTGGTCGCGCTCGCCCGTAAGCCGTGGCAGGTCTTCACCCGTGAGGTGCTGCTCGAGCAGGTGTGGGGATACCGCCACGCCGCCGACACCCGGCTGGTGAATGTGCATGTCCAGCGGCTGCGTTCCAAGGTGGAGAAGGACCCGGAGCGCCCGGAGATCGTGGTGACCGTCCGAGGGGTCGGTTACAAGGCCGGACCGAGCTGAGATGCCCCCGAGTAGCGCTGCTCCGCAGCCCGGGGAGCCGGGAGCCCGTGCGGAGCGGGCTGCCGGTCCAGGACACAAGGCGTTCCAGATGGGGCGCCTCCTGCAGGGCGGCCGGTTGTTCCACGACCGGGCGCCCGGCGGCCCTGTGCCGCGATTGCTGATGCGTTGGGTGCGGCGTCCTCTGCTGCCCGCCGTACGGCTCTGGCGGCGCAACCTCCAGCTGCGGGTCGTCGCGGGCACGCTGCTCATGTCGCTCGGTGTGGTGCTGCTCCTCGGGCTGGTGGTGATCGGGCAGGTGCGCAACGGCCTGCTCGACGCCAAGGGCAAGGCTGCTCAGACGCAGGCGGCCGGCGGTTTCGCCGCAGCCCAGGAGAAGGCGAACGCCCCGCTCACCCCCGGTGGCCAGGGCGGCGACACGGCGGACGGCACCACTGCCAACAACTCCTGGCGGACCGAGCTCGTCGACCAGCTCGCCAGCGGCGGAAAGAACGCCTTCAACGTGGTGGCGCTCAGTGCCGACGAGGGGACCCGTGCCCCGCGCGGCTCGGGCAGCGTGGAGGCGGTGAGCATTCCGCAGAGCCTGCGGGACGCCGTGAACAAGGGGCCCGGGGCGTACCAGACGTACTCCGAGATCCAGTACGCGAACGGGCAGCAGCCGCAGCCCGGACTTGTCGTGGGCAAGCGGCTCTACGACATCGACCACAATCCGTACCAGCTCTATTACCTCTTCCCGCTGACGCAGGAGGAGAAGTCGCTGACATTGATCAAGGGCACGCTGGCGACCGCGGGACTCTTCGTGGTCGTGCTGCTCGGAGCCATCGCCTGGTTCGTGGTGCGGCAGGTTGTCACGCCGGTACGCATGGCGGCCGGTATCGCCGAGCGGCTTTCCGCCGGCAGGCTCCAGGAACGGATGAAGGTCACCGGCGAGGACGACATCGCCCGGCTCGGTGAGGCCTTCAACAAGATGGCGCAGAACCTGCAGCTGAAGATCCAGCAGCTGGAGGAGCTCTCCCGGATGCAGCGGCGCTTCGTCTCCGACGTCTCCCACGAGCTGAGGACACCGCTGACGACCGTGCGGATGGCCGCCGATGTCATCCATGAGGCCCGCAGCGACTTCGATCCTGTGACGGCCCGCTCCGCGGAGCTGCTCGGGGACCAGCTCGACCGGTTCGAGTCGCTGCTCTCCGATCTGCTGGAGATCAGCCGGTTCGACGCGGGCGCCGCGGCGCTGGAGGCGGAGCCGATAGATCTGCGGCAGGTCGTACGGCGGGTGATCGGCGGGGCCGAGCCGCTGGCCGAGCGCAAGGGCACCCGGATCCGGGTGGTCGGCGACGAGCAGCCGGTGATCGCGGAGGCCGACGCACGGCGCGTCGAGCGCGTGCTGCGCAACCTTGTGGTCAACGCGGTCGAACACGGTGAGGGCCGCGACGTCGTGGTGCGGATGGGGGTGGCCGGAGGCGCGGTCGCCGTGGCCGTCCGGGACTACGGAGTGGGGCTCAAGCCGGGCGAGGCGACGCGAGTGTTCAACCGATTCTGGCGGGCGGACCCGGCCCGCGCGCGGACGACCGGTGGTACCGGTCTCGGACTCTCCATCGCGGTGGAGGACGCCCGGCTGCACGGCGGGTGGCTGCAGGCATGGGGCGAGCCCGGCGGCGGTTCGCAGTTCCGTCTGACTCTGCCGCGCACGGCGGACGAGCCGCTGCGCGGATCACCGATACCGCTGGAGCCCGAGGACTCCCGTAGCAACCGGGAGAACCGTGAGCGGGCCGCGACCGCACCGAAGGCCGGGAGCGAGCACCGGCTGACGGCTGTGCCGGCCCAGCCCGGCGGCAATGACAGGTCTGCACTGCCCGTACCGTCCCGCACGCCTGCGGCTCCACGGACGGCGCCGGCCTCGGTGCATCCGGCGGCCCTTCCGGGGAGCGGCGCACGGGTGGTCGCGCGCCACGCCGAGGACCGGTCGGGCGGCGAATTCGACACTGCGGTGCAGGACCCGGAGCGGGGGGACACGAATCGTGGGCACTGACCGTCGCAGGGACGGCCATGGACGCGTGCTGGGGCTGTTCGCGCTGTTCGGATGCGGTGTGGTGCTGCTGTCCGCGTGCGGCTCGATGCCCGTCACCGGGGATGTCAAGGCTGTCGACGCCTCGCAGCCCGGCGACTCCCAGGTGCAGGTGTACGCCGTCGCGCCGCGTGACAAGGCCACTCCCAACGAGGTGGTCGACGGCTTCCTGGAGTCCATGACCAGTGATGACCCGCGCTTCAGGACAACCCGTCAGTACCTGACGAAGAAGGCGGCCGAGACATGGAAGCCGAACGCGTTCACCACCGTGCTCACCAACGCGCCGAACAGGAACGACCGGCCGCTGCGCGACAGGGACCGCAACATCACCGAGGTCACCTACACCCTGACCGGTGAGAAGGTAGCGACGGTCGACGCCGAGAGCGCCTA
Organism: Streptomyces sp. NPDC058240; assembly: GCF_042882135.1. Lineage (NCBI taxonomy): Bacteria > Bacillati > Actinomycetota > Actinomycetes > Kitasatosporales > Streptomycetaceae > Streptomyces > Streptomyces sp. NPDC058240. The sequence goes on along the minus strand of NZ_JBHVWT010000001.1, from coordinate 1,138,414 downwards.
TCAGCCGCTCGCGCCCACCGACTACAACCAGACCCTGCATCTGGTGAAGGAGAACGGGCCGGACGGCAAGGAGTGGCGGATCGACCTCGTGCCGGACGGTCTTCTGCTCGGGCAGTCGGACTTCAAGCGTCTCTACCGCTCCGTCAACAAGTACTACTTCGCGACGGGGCGGCCGGAGGTGCAGTCGACCCTGGTCGCCGACCCCGTCTATCTCCGCAGCCGGACGGATCCCGTCACGGGGATGGACACCGTGACACAGTCCGTCCGCAGCCTCCTCGCGGGGCCGACCAGCTGGTTGCGGCCGGTGGTCGCATCCCGGTTCCCTCGCGGTACGGCGCTGAAGAAGGGCGTCACTTCGCTGGCACCCGACGACCGCAACGTACTGAAGGTCCCGCTCGACAAGAAGGCGGACGGCGTCGGGCAGCGTTCCTGTCGCATGATGGCCTCGCAGATCCTCTACACCCTGAGGGATCTGACGTCCGCACGGGTCGAGCAGGTCGAGCTGCAGCGCTCCGACGGCTCCCCGTTGTGTCTGCTCGGGGCGGATCAGGCGGAGGAGTTCGCCCCTGACGGTTCGTCGAGCGGTCCGGACAGCCAGTACTTCGTCGATGCCAAGGGGCATGTGGAACGAATTCCCGGCAGCACCAAGGGCAGTGGAACCCCGGAGGCGGTGGCCGGTCCGCTCGGTGACGGGCCGGTGCGGATGGGCGCGGTCGGTGTGGCCAGGGACGAGCAGTCGGCGGCGGCGGTCTCGCACGACGGGGCGTCTCTCTACGTGTCGTCCATCGTCTCGGACGATGAGCTTCCCCCGGCCTCGGTGACCAGCAGGGCCCACGACGCGAAGCACCGTCTGTCGACCCCGAGCTGGGACGGGCGGGGCGACCTGTGGGTGGCCGACCGGGATCTCGACAGGCCCAGACTGCTGCGGCTGGCCGGTGGTACCGGCAAGCCTCAGGAGGTCGCCGTGCCCGACCTGGGCGGCGGGCGGATCGAGGCGTTGCGCATGTCCGCGGACGGAGTTCGGATCGCCCTGCTGGTGACCCAGGACGGCCGCAACACGCTGAAGATCGGCCGGATCGAGCGGCGCGGGCCGGCAGCGGAGCAGCAGGTTTCGGTGGTGGAACTGCGTCAGGCCGCGCCACAGCTGACGGATGTGACCGCGATGTCGTGGTCGGGCCGCAGCCGTCTCGTGGTGGTCGGCAAGGAACAGGGCGGCGTGCAGCAGGTGCGCTACGTGCAGGCGGACGGTTCGACGTCCGCATCGGGTGTGCTGCCGGGTGTGAACCAGGTGTCGTCGGTCGCGGCGGCGGACGACGAGCAGCTTCCGCTGATGGCGGCCACGTCCAGCGACGGGATCGTGAAGCTGTCGCCCGGTGACAACTGGCAGACGGTGGTCAAGGAAGGCTCGTCGCTGGTCTACCCGGGCTGAGAGTCGCAGGGCCCGCGTTTTCCACAGGGGTGGCCCGCTGGCTCCGGGAAGAGCACAGTGGAGTCATGCGGGGGTGGTGGCGGGAGATCTCCGGCCTGGTGCTGCCGGTGTCCTGCGGCGGCTGCGGCAGGCCGCGCGTGGAGCTGTGCGAGAAATGCGGTGCGGAGCTCCACGGCGGGGTGCCACGCCGGGTGAGGCCCGTCCCGGAACCTGTGGGCCTGCCGGTGGTGCACGCGGCCGCCGCGTACGAGAACGCGGTACGTGCCGTGCTGCTGGCCCATAAGGAACGGGGTGAGCTGGGGCTGGCCGGGGCGCTCGGCAAGGCGCTGGCGGGGGCCGTACGGGCCGGGACGGGGCAAGTGGGTGTTGTCGGCCCGCTGCTGCTCGTGCCCGTGCCGTCGGCGCGGTGTGCGGTGGCGGCGCGAGGCCATGATCCGACGCGCCGGATCGCGCTGGCCGCGGCAGGAGAGCTGAGACGCGGCGGCACCCGGGCCCAGGTGGTCGCGGTGCTTCGGCAGCGACGCGCGGTGGCCGACCAGGCGGGGCTGGGCGCCCGTCAGCGGCAGGTGAATCTGGCGGGGGCGCTGGAGGTCGCGGCCGGGGGCGAGCGGCTGCTTGCGGCCGGACGGGTGGTGCTGGTGGACGACCTCCTGACGACGGGAGCCTCGCTCACCGAGGCGGCCCGGGCGGTGGGGGCGGCGTGCGGGCACGAGGGTGCTGCCCCCGGCAGCGGGCAGGCGGCCGTTGTCGCAGTATCTCCGTCGGCCTTCGAAATAAACCGGAACTGTCAATGAACCTGCATCGTTGCAGGTAATGAGTAGGGAAAACAGCCCGATCGGAGGTACGTGCGAGTAGCGGGTGCCGACATCCGGCCAGGCAGGCTATGTTCGGTTGTGAGGAATGGTGAATGCCGGACCTCGATGAATGCACCGCCAGGTTTCGGGCAGGCAACACACCAGTAGTCCAGAAGCTGGAATTCGGTGGGGTGGAGACCTCACCGATGGGGGAGGAGGAGGTGGAAGTCACCGAGTCCGCGGCTCCGGTTGTCACCGGGGCCTGGTGCAAAAGGGAGATGCTCCGCCCCTGAGCGGAGCGATCCGGGAACGGAGTTCTGCGTGGACATCGTCGTCAAGGGCCGCAAGACCGAGGTGCCCGAGCGGTTCCGCAAGCACGTGGCCGAGAAGCTGAAGCTGGACAAGATCCAGAAGTTCGACGGCAAGGTGATCAGCCTCGACGTCGAGGTGTCCAAGGAGCCGAACCCCCGTCAGGCCGACCGTTCCGACCGGGTGGAGATCACGCTCCGCTCGCGCGGTCCGGTCATCCGGGCGGAAGCGGCCGCAGGCGACCCGTACGCAGCGCTGGACCTGGCCACCGGCAAGCTGGAGGCGCGGCTGCGCAAGCAGCACGACAAGCGCTACAGCCGCCGTGGCAACGGCCGGATTCCCGCTGCCGAGGTCGCCGAGACCGTGCCGGGTGCGGCGTCGTTCAACGGCGAGGGCGACCTGATCGCCAATGAGTCGACCGAGTCCGTGCCCACTACCAGGTTCGGCTCTCTGGAGATTCAGGGCGAGGGTCCGCTGGTGATGCGCGAGAAGACGCATGTCGCCGCACCGATGTCGCTCGACCAGGCGCTCTACGAGATGGAGCTGGTCGGGCACGACTTCTATCTGTTCGTCGACTCCGAGACCAAGGAACCCAGTGTCGTCTACCGACGGCATGCCTATGACTACGGTGTCATCCACCTGAGGACCGACCCGCTGGCCGCCGACGAGGCGGGCGGCGCGGGCGGTGCGCTCGGCGGCTGACGCCACCCTTCCGCGGTGCCCCTGGAGTGCCTGTGCGCCCCCAGGGGCACCCGCGTGCGACCACACGATCACCGTTCTGACGTCCAGGCATGGAATCATGGCGTCCCAAGCCAATCGGTGCTCTGTGAACTGCCGTTGGCGGACAGTGTGTACTTCAGGCCACGGCCTTCAGGGGGAGGAACGATGGCGGACACCTTCGGGCCCGTGCGTGATGCGAATGATGCCGACGACATCGCCGGTGCCGGCACCGGTGCGGACAGCGGTTTCCGCAAGGAGCCGATCAGGGTCCTCGTGGTGGACGACCACGCGCTCTTCCGCAGAGGCCTGGAGATCGTCCTCGCCCAGGAGGAGGACATCCAGGTCGTCGGCGAGGCGGGTGACGGGTCGGAGGCGGTCGACAAGGCCGCCGATCTGCTCCCCGACATCGTGCTGATGGACGTACGGATGCCCAAACGCGGTGGCATCGAGGCCTGCACCTCCATCAAGGAGGTGGCCCCCAGTGCGAAGATCATCATGCTGACGATCAGCGACGAGGAGGCCGACCTCTACGACGCGATCAAGGCCGGAGCCACTGGTTATCTCCTCAAGGAGATCTCCACGGACGAGGTGGCCACGGCCATTCGCGCGGTCGCCGACGGGCAGTCCCAGATCAGCCCCTCCATGGCGTCCAAACTGCTCACCGAGTTCAAGTCGATGATCCAGCGGACCGACGAGCGCCGGCTGGTACCCGCACCGCGGCTCACCGACCGGGAACTCGAAGTCCTCAAACTCGTTGCAACGGGCATGAACAATCGCGATATCGCGAAGGAACTGTTCATTTCCGAGAACACCGTGAAGAACCACGTCCGCAACATTCTGGAGAAGTTGCAGCTGCACTCCAGGATGGAAGCCGTGGTCTATGCCATGCGGGAGAAGATCCTGGAGATCAGGTGACCTGCCCGGGGACGCGCCGGACAGGGCCGGATACGACAAGACGGCGAGACACCGGGACAGCCGGACAGTGGGACGGAAGAGCGTAACGCTGGGTAGAGGTTCGGCCCGCAAGGGTCCGGTCCGTCGAAGCGTCGGGTGAGGGCGGGGGAATGCGGGCTCAGGCCAGGGCGCGGGCGATTTCCTGAGCGAGCGGTCCGCGCAGTTCCGGTGCGTCGACCCGCTCCAGCCGGACATCCGTACAGCCGACCCAGGACGCGGCCTCCACCAGCGCCTCGGCCATCGGCACCACGGCCTTCCCGTTCGCCAACGACACCTGCCGGGCGACCAGCGTGCTGCCCTCGCGCGCCGGGTCGACGCGGCCCTGCAGTTTTCCGCCCGCCAGCAGCGGCATCGCGAAGTATCCGTGGACCCGCTTGGGCTTGGGTACGTAGGCCTCCAGGCGGTGGGTGAAACCGAAGATCCGCTCGGTGCGCGCCCGCTCCCAGACCAGTGAGTCGAACGGCGACAGCAGCGTCGTACGATGCCGCCCGCGCGGCTCCGAGGCCAGCGCCGCCGGGTCCGCCCAGGCCGGCTTCGCCCAGCCCCGCACCGTCACCGGAACCAGTCCGGAGTCCGCCACCACCGCGTCGAACTGCTCACCCTTCAGCCGGTGGTAGTCCGCGATGTCCGCCCGGGTGCCCACCCCCAGGGACTGTCCCGCGAGGGCGACCAGCCGGCGCAGGCACTCGGTGTCGTCCAGGTCGTCGTGCAGCACGTCATCGGGCAGGGCCCGTTCGGCGAGGTCGTACACCCGCTTCCAGCTGCGGCGCTCGGTGCACACCACCTCGCCGTACATCAGCGCGCGCTCGACGGCGACCTTCGACGCCGACCAGTCCCACCACTCCCCGCCGTTCTTCGCGCCGCCCAGCTCCGTCGCCGTCAGCGGGCCCTCGGCGCGCAGCTGCTTGATCACCGTCTCGTAGGCGCCGTCCGGCAGGTCGTGGTGCCAGTGCGGGCGCGAGCGGTAGGCGCGGCGGCGGAAAGCGAAGTGCGGCCACTCCTCGACCGGCAGGATGCAGGCCGCGTGCGACCAGTACTCGAAGGTGCGGCCACCCGACCAGTACGCCTCCTCGACGGTGCGCCGACCGACCGCGCCGAGGCGCGCGTACGGAATCAGTTCGTGTGATCGCGCGAGCACCGAGATCGTGTCGAGCTGTATGGCGCCGAGATGCCGCAGCACTCCCGGAACCCCGGACCGGCGGTCCGGAGCGCCGAGGAAGCCCTGGGCGCGCAGAGCGATCCTGCGCGCCTGGTCGGCGGAGAGTTCAGCGGCGGGGGGCTGCACAGACGTCATGCCTCGCACCCTAGAGGCAGGCACTGACAGCCGGCCGAGGAGCCATGGAGTCCGTGGGGATCGCGATCTGTGGGCATCGCGATCCGGCGGGACCGGAGACCGGCGGCAGACCCCGGAGGGGTCAGGGGGCGGGCAGATAGGCGTGGGTGCCCGGCAGGCCGAGATCGGAAGGGAGCAGCGCACCGATCCAGGCGTCGCGCCGTACTCCCTTGTTGAACAGGCCCGACCGTTGTTCGCCCTCCATCCGGAATCCCGTCCTCAGCGCCACGGCACGCGAGGGGATGTTGCCCACCTCGGCGCGCCACTCCAGCCGGTCGCCGCCGAGTGCGGTGAAGGTCCAGTGGGCGGCGGTCAGCACCGCCTCCGTCATGTAGCCGCGGCCCCGGTGCTCCTCGGCGGTCCAGAACCCCACCTCGTACGTGCCCGGAAGATTGCGGCGGTTGATACCGAGGGCGCCGGCCAGGGCCCCGCTCTCGCGCAGGACCACCGCGAAGTTGTACATGGAGTCGTCGTGCCAGCCGCCGGGAGACAGCTTTTCCGCGAAGAGTTCCGCGTCGGCACGGCTGTACGGGGAGGGCACGACCGTCCACCGCTGGATGTCGGGGTCCTGACAGGCGGCGTGGATCGCGTCCGTGTCGCCGCCGCCGAAGGGGCGCAGCAGCAGACGGTCGCTGGTGAGGGTGATCGGCTCCATGTGCGGATTCTGGTGAGGTGCCGCTCGTGAAGCGAACACTTTTCGGACTTCCCGGCACCTTCGGCGCTCCCCGGCCGTTGACTCGGAGGGGACAGCGGGGCCGACGCGGCGGCGGCCCTCCCGGCGCAGCGGGGTCCTCGCTTACGATGGCCGTTGCGGTGGGGCCCACCTGCCGTGCCCGCGCCAGTGTCCGTAACACGACCCAGTGCCAGGCCCGACCGGCAAGGAGACCAGCCTCAGTGTCCGTCTTCAACAAGCTCATGCGTGCAGGCGAAGGCAAGATCCTGCGCAAACTGCACCGCATCGCGGACCAGGTCAGCTCCATCGAAGAGGACTTCGTCAACCTCTCCGACGCCGAGCTGCGGGCGCTCACCGACGAGTACAAGGAACGGTACGCGGACGGCGAGAGCCTGGACGACCTGCTCCCCGAGGCATTCGCGACCGTCCGTGAGGCCGCCAAGCGGGTCCTCGGACAGCGCCACTACGACGTTCAGATGATGGGCGGCGCAGCGCTCCACCTCGGCTATGTGGCCGAGATGAAGACCGGCGAGGGCAAGACCCTCGTCGGCACCCTGCCGACGTATCTCAACGCGCTCTCCGGCAAGGGCGTGCACCTGATCACGGTCAACGACTATCTGGCCGAGCGCGACTCCGAACTGATGGGCCGCGTTCACAAGTTCCTCGGCCTCACCGTCGGCTGCATCATCGCCAACATGACGCCGGCCCAGCGCCGTGAGCAGTACGCCTGCGACATCACGTACGGCACGAACAACGAGTTTGGCTTCGACTACCTCCGCGACAACATGGCGTGGTCCGCCGACGAACTCGTCCAGCGCGGCCACAACTTCGCCGTGGTCGACGAGGTCGACTCGATCCTCGTCGACGAGGCCCGTACGCCGCTGATCATCTCCGGCCCCGCCGACCAGGCCACCAAGTGGTACGGCGACTTCGCCAAGCTGGTCACGCGGCTGACCAAGGGCGAGGCGGGCAACCCGCTCAAGGGCATCGAGGAGACCGGCGACTACGAGGTCGACGAGAAGAAGCGGACCGTCGCCATCCACGAGCCCGGTGTCTCGAAGGTCGAGGACTGGCTCGGTATCGAGAACCTCTACGAGTCGGTGAACACCCCGCTCGTCGGGTACCTCAACAACGCCATCAAGGCCAAGGAACTCTTCAAGAAGGACAAGGACTACGTCGTCATCGACGGCGAAGTCATGATCGTCGACGAGCACACCGGCCGTATCCTCGCCGGTCGCCGCTACAACGAGGGCATGCACCAGGCGATCGAGGCGAAGGAAGGGGTGGACATCAAGGACGAGAACCAGACGCTCGCCACGATCACCCTGCAGAACTTCTTCCGCCTCTACAGCAAGCTCTCCGGCATGACCGGTACGGCGATGACCGAGGCCGCCGAGTTCCACCAGATCTACAAGCTCGGTGTGGTGCCGATCCCGACCAACCGGCCGATGGTCCGTGCCGACCAGTCGGACCTGATCTACCGCACCGAGGTCGCGAAGTTCGCCGCGGTCGTCGACGACATCGCCGAGAAGCACGAGAAGGGGCAGCCGATCCTCGTCGGCACCACCTCGGTCGAGAAGTCCGAGTACCTCTCGCAGCAGCTCTCCAAGCGCGGTGTCCAGCACGAGGTCCTCAACGCCAAGCAGCACGACCGTGAGGCGACGATCGTCGCCCAGGCCGGCCGCAAGGGCGCGGTCACGGTCGCGACGAACATGGCCGGACGAGGCACCGACATCAAGCTCGGCGGCAACCCCGACGACCTCGCCGAGGCGGAGCTGCGCCAGCGCGGCCTCGACCCCGTCGAGCACGTCGAGGAGTGGGCGGCCGCGCTGCCCGCCGCGCTGGAGAAGGCCGAGCAGGCCGTGAAGGCGGAGTTCGAAGAGGTCAAGGAGCTCGGCGGGCTGTACGTGCTCGGCACCGAGCGGCACGAGTCGCGGCGTATCGACAACCAGCTGCGCGGTCGTTCCGGCCGTCAGGGCGACCCGGGCGAGTCCCGCTTCTACCTGTCGCTCGGCGACGACCTGATGCGTCTGTTCAAGGCGCAGATGGTCGAGCGCGTCATGTCGATGGCCAATGTGCCGGACGATGTGCCGATCGAGAACAAGATGGTGACGCGGGCGATCGCGTCGGCCCAGTCGCAGGTCGAGCAGCAGAACTTCGAGACGCGGAAGAACGTCCTGAAGTACGACGAGGTGCTCAACCGGCAGCGTGAGGTCATCTACGGCGAGCGTCGCCGGGTCCTGGAGGGCGAGGATCTGCAGGACCAGATCCGCCACTTCATGGACGACACGATCGACGACTACATCCGCCAGGAGACCGCCGAGGGCTTCGCGGAGGAGTGGGACCTGGACCGGCTGTGGGGCGCGTTCAAGCAGCTCTACCCGGTGAAGGTCACCGTCGACGAGCTGGAGGAGGCGGCCGGCGACCGGGCCGGGATCACGGCCGAGTTCATCGGCGAGTCCATCAAGGACGACATCCACGAGCAGTACGACGAGCGCGAGAAGCAGCTCGGCTCGGACATCATGCGTGAGCTGGAGCGGCGTGTGGTGCTGTCCGTCCTGGACCGCAAGTGGCGCGAGCACCTCTACGAGATGGACTACCTCCAGGAGGGCATCGGCCTCCGTGCCATGGCGCAGAAGGACCCGCTGGTCGAGTACCAGCGCGAGGGCTTCGACATGTTCAACGCCATGATGGAGGGCATCAAGGAGGAGTCCGTCGGCTACCTGTTCAACCTGGAGGTTCAGGTTGAGCAGCAGGTCGAGGAGGTGCCGGTGCAGGACGAGGCCGAGCGGACCTCGCTGGCCAAGGAGGACGTCGTGCCGGCGGCGCGTCCGGAGATCCGGGCCAAGGGGCTCGAAGCCCCGCAGCGTCCGGACCGGCTGCACTTCTCCGCTCCCACGGTGGACGGGGAGGGTGGGGTCGTCGAGGGCGACTTCTCCAACGGTGACGGTACGGCCGGGTCCGAGTCCGACGGGCTGACCAGGGCGGAGCGGCGCAAGGCCCAGAAGAATGGTGGGGGCGGGCGGCGCCGTAAGAAGTAGCCGGTGCGGGAGGCGCGGGTGCCGGTGACGTCGGTGGACGTCGTTGCGGTGGTCGGGCTGTAGTTGGGTTGTAGCCGGGGTCGGGCGCGTGGTTTGGGCGTCCGGCCCCGGCGTTTTGGGTTTTGGGCCTGTGGGGGCGCGGGGGCCGTGGGGCGCGTGCGGGTGGGGTGCTTGGGAGTTGGGGTGGTGGGGTTTCTTGGCGTGGGTGGGTGGGTGGGCCGCTGCGCGGGGCCTGCCCCTCTCCGCCCCTTCCCGAAACCGGGGCGCTGCCCCGGACCCCGCCCCTCAAACGCCGGAGGGGCTGGGGGTGTACGCGGGGCTCTGCCCCCGGACCGCTGCTCCTCGATCGCCTGAGGGGCTGAGAGGGGCGGCGAGGGGCGGTGGGCCAGAAAGGGTCGGGGACGGGGATGGGGAAGCGGGGAGGGGCTGAGACGGGGCCGGAGGGGCTGGGAGGGGGCTAGAGAGGACGGAGGCTGCTGGGTGGGAGTCGGGGAGGGCTGAGGCGGGCCGGAGAGCTGAGAGGGGCCTGGAGAGGCCGAGAGGGCGAGACGGGGGCAGGAGGGGGAGAGCCGGTGTGGCTGGGTAGGGGGAGTGGAAAGAGGGCTGGGGAGAGGAATGTGGCTCGGGGGTCCCGTTGGCTTCGTTGCTTGAGCGCCATCGGGCTGGAAGAGGCTGGAACGGGGTCCGGGGGCGGGTCCGCTCTTGACGAGCTCGCCGCAGCTTCGGTTCCGTTTCGTGCTGCCCCCGATCCTGCCCCGGCCCTGCCCCGGCCTGTTCCGTAAGTTCTGCGTTCCGCAAGTTCTGCCTGCGCCGCGGCGTCCGGCACGCACGCTCGCATGCCGGACCGCATGCCGGACGCCGCGGCACTCCGTTTCCCGGGCGGGCGCGCTAGCGGGTTGGGGCTGTTTGTAGGTGTTCGTCGCCGAGTTCCACCGCTGAGCAGCGCCAGCGGAGGTCGGTGCCCTGTTCCAGGCGGAAGGCCATTGCCCGTACCTGTTCGCCCGCCGCGATGCTTGCGCAGGCCTCCACCACCCCGGGAGCCGGTTGGGTGCCGTGGCACATGCGGATGACGGGGCGGGCGCCGCGGGCCCTGAGGGGGGTGCGCGGGGCCAGTTCGGCCAGCTGGTCGTAGGCCTCGCCGATGGTGTGTCCGAGCATCCAGTGCACCGGGCGCTGGCCGCTGAGGACCGCCAGGAGGCGCTCGGCGAACCAGTGGTGCGGGCGGACGCGCCGGGGAGTCCGGGCGCGCTGCGGTGGTACGGCTTCGGGCCTGTGCTGGTCGCGTCGTCCAGTGGGCCGGGTCCTGTTCGTGCTCATCGATCATCGCCCCCGTGCTTCAGAGGCCCGGCCGAATACCGGGCGGTAACTTCTGCTGGGGACCTTCTACGGCGACGGTCGCGGCGGCCGCAAGCGGCGGCGGGGTGCCGGGAGCGATCGGGAGGAATCACCTATCCGGGTGATGCGCCCGCTGCCGGGCGGGGCGTGAGACGGGCGCAGGGAGGGTGAGGGTCGGTTGCCGGGTGGACGGCGGGGTATCGGTGCACGTGACCCCAAAGGGGGACGTCGCACGTATCCTGAGGGCGTTTCCGACTACGAAAGCGACCCGGCCATGCGCGTGTACGTCCCCCTGACCCTGTCCGGTCTCGCAGCGGCGCACCGGGCGGGCGAAATCGGCCCCGGCCCGCTCACCGCGTACGCGGTGACCCCCGCGCTGCGTGAGTGGTACGTCTCGGACGACATCGAGGAACTGGAGTACGCGGCGCTCAACCGGGCCGCCTCCGCCTCGCTGCGCATGATCGCGCAGAACCCCGACGCGGTGCGCAGGCGCGTCGTCGTGGCCGTCGAGGTGCCGGACGGCGCGGCCGTCGCCGACCCGGACCACAGCTTCGACCCGTCCTCGCTCGGCGAGGTGCGGATCGCTTCCCCCGTGGCGCTCGCCAAGGCCGCCGCGGTGCATGTCGACGCGGACGACGCGGAGAAGGACGTCACGGCGGCGGCCGCGGCGCTGGGGGCGGCGGACCTCGGTGACGACGACGCGCGGTTCACCGTGGATGGTGCCGAGGACCACGAGCTGCTGTGGTTCGGCATCCAGGAAATTCCGAACCTGATCGGCTGAAGGGGAGAGGCCGGAGCGGACCGGGAGCGGACGGGGCCGGCTTCGAACGGGTGTCGGAGGCGGCGGGTACTTTCTATGCATGGGGACGCATGGGAAGCACCGCACTCATCTGGTCTGGGACTGGAACGGCACACTGCTCGACGACAACGACGCGGTCGTCGGCGCGACGAACGCCGCGTTCGGCGAGGTCGGCCTGAAGCCGATCACGCTTGAGCAGTACCGCGAGATGTACTGCATCCCGATCCCCCGCTTCTACGAACGGCTGATGGGCAGGCTGCCCACGGAGGCCGAGTGGGAGCGGATGGACGGGATCTTCCACCGGTACTACACCGAGCAGCGGGCCGCCTGCGGGCTCACCGAAGGTGCCGAGGAGCTTCTCACGCAGTGGCAGCTGGCCGGGCGCAGCCAGTCGCTCCTGAGCATGTACGGGCACGACCAGCTGGTCCCCGTGGTGCGGGGGTACGGCATCGAGCGGCGCTTCGTGCGGGTCGACGGGCGTACCGGGCCTTCCGGCGGCAGCAAGGCCCGGCACATGGAGCGGCACATCGCCGCCCTGGACGGGATATCCGCCGAGCACACGGTGGTCATCGGCGATGCGGTGGACGACGCCGTGGCCGCGGCCCATGTCGGTGCGAAGGCCGTGCTCTACACCGGCGGATCGCACAGCAGGGCCAGTCTGGAGGCGGCCGGGGTGCCGGTGGTGGACAGCCTGGCCGAGGCCGCGCAGCTCGCCGAGCAGATGGCCGGATAGCAGCGATCCGGTGGCAGCGATCCGATAGTGGTGATCCGAGGTGGCGATCCGATAGCGGTGATCGGGTGGCAGCCATCGAACCGGGGGTGGAGGGTGAAGAGGGCGAGCGAGGCGGCCGGACGGGTCAGGTGGTGACCGGGGCCTTTGTGCGGAGGATCTTCAGGAATTCGCGCATCCACGCCGAGTGGTCCGGCCACGCCCGGGACGAGACCAGAGTGCCGTCGACCACCGCCTCGTGGTCCTCGAAGGTGGCGCCCGCCGTCTGCATGTCGAGCTCCAGCGCGGGGTAGGCGGTGACATGCCGGCCGGCCAGCGCGCCGACCGCGGCCGTCATCAGCGGGCCGTGGCAGATCTGGGCCACCGGCCGGTCCGAGTCGAAGAAGGCCTTGAGGATCTTGCGCAGCTCGGCGTCGTTGCGCAGGTACTCGGGCGCCCGGCCTCCCGGGACGACCAGCGCCACGTAGTCCCCGGCGTCGACCTCGGAGAAGGCCAGGTCGGCGGGCCAGGTGTAGCCGGGCTTCTCGGTGTACGTGTCGAAGCCGGGCTCGAAGTCGTGGACCACGAAGCGGAGCGTCTTGCGGGCGGGGGCCGCGATGTGGACGTCGTAACCCTCCTCGCGCAGCCGCTGGTACGGATAGAGGACTTCCAGGGACTCGGCGGCGTCGCCGGTGACGATCAGGATCTTCGGTGCCATGGCGGGGCTCCCACGGTTCGTCGGCCTGTTCCGACTACCAGAGTGCGGCAACACGGACCCGCGCGCTGTCCAGAGTGTCAAAGTTCGGGTCCATCTTTTTACACAAACGGCTCGTGACGGTCACGGGGTGGGGCGATATAGCCTGGACCCCGTGATCAGCGCGATACGCCTCGGGGGCAGCGAAGCCCCCGGCCTGCGCCCGGAGTGCCACAGCACCCGGGCCGTCGCTGATTCCCACAGCCCGGTCCGACTGCCAAAAATGGCCAATATGGTCCCGGGCGTCTCTCATAGCGGCATAGCGTCGACTCAGACCGGAAACCCCGTGTCGTGGCGGTACGTCGTCTTTTTCACCTACGTCTCGCAACGGCGCGTGACAGGAGCCAGAGGACATGCAGACCAAGCTGGACGAAGCCAAGGCCGAGCTGCTCGCACGGGCCGCCAAGGTAGCTGACAACAGCCCGGGCGGTGGTGTCGGTGGCCCGGGAGGTACCTCCCGGGTGCGTGTTGCGGCCGCCGGGGCCGAGCAGGAGCGTCCCGGACAGGACGTGCTCCTCTCCTACCTCCAGCGCTACTACCTGCACACCGCTCCGGAGGACATCGCGGGCCGCGACCCCGTGGACGTCTTCGGTGCCGCCTCCTCCCACTACCGCCTCGCCGAGACGCGCCCGCAGGGCACGGCGAACGTCCGGGTGCACACCCCGACCGTCGAGGAGAACGGCTGGACGTGCAGCCACACGGTCGTCGAGGTCGTCACCGACGACATGCCGTTCCTGGTCGACTCCGTCACCAATGAGCTCTCCCGGCAGGGGCGCGGCATCCACGTCGTGATCCACCCGCAGGTCGTCGTACGCCGCGACGTCACCGGCGAGCTCATCGAGGTCCTCTCCGAGGGCAACGGCATCGCGGCGGGCTTGCAGGGCCGCAAGGGCGGCGCGGGCGCCAGGGACGCGAAGAACGAACTGCCGCACGACGCGCTCGTCGAGTCCTGGATCCACGTCGAGATCGACCGCGAGACCGACCGCGCCGACCTTCAGCAGATCGCCGCCGACCTGCTGCGCGTGCTGTCCGACGTACGGGAGACCGTCGAGGACTGGGACAAGATGCGTGACGCCGCGCTGCGCATCGCCGACGACCTGCCCGGTGAGCCGCTCGACGACCTCGCCGACGAAGAGGTGAACGAGGCCAGGGAGCTGCTGCGCTGGCTCGCCGCCGATCACTTCACCTTCCTCGGCTACCGCGAGTACGAGCTGAAGGACACCGACTCGCTGGCCGCCGTCCCCGGCACCGGCCTCGGCATCCTGCGCTCCGACCCGCACCACAGCGTCGACGAGACGCACCCCGTCAGCCCGTCCTTCGACCGGCTGCCCGCCGACGCACGGGCCAAGGCCCGTGAGCGCAAGCTCCTCGTCCTCACCAAGGCCAACAGCCGGTCGACCGTCCACCGCCCCAGCTACCTCGACTACGTCGGCGTGAAGAAGTTCGACGCGGACGGCAACGTCATCGGTGAGCGCCGTTTCCTCGGACTGTTCTCCTCCGCCGCCTACACCGAGTCCGTGCGCCGGGTGCCGGTCATCCGCCGCAAGGTCGCCGAGGTGCTGGAGGGCGCGGGCTTCTCGCCCAACAGCCACGACGGCCGCGACCTGGTGCAGATCCTGGAGACGTACCCGCGCGACGAGCTCTTCCAGACGCCCGTCGACCAGCTGCGCTCCGTCGTCACCTCCGTGCTGTACCTCCAGGAGCGCCGCCGGCTGCGGCTCTACCTGCGCCAGGACGAGTACGGGCGCTACTACTCCGCGATCGTCTACCTGCCGCGCGACCGCTACACCACCGGTGTGCGACTCCGCCTGATCGACATCCTCAAGGAGGAACTGGGCGGCACCAGCGTCGACTTCACCGCCTGGAACACCGAGTCGATCCTCTCCCGGCTGCACTTCGTCGTCCGCGTCGCGCCCGGCACCGAGCTGCCCGACCTCACCGACGCCGAGGCCGACCGCATCGAGGCCCGGCTCGTCGAGGCCGCCCGCTCCTGGGCCGACGGCTTCCAGGAGGCGCTGGGCGCCGAGTGCGGCGAGGAGCGCGCCGCCGAGCTGCTGCGCCAGTACGGCCACTCGTTCCCCGAGGGCTACAAGGCCGACCACACGCCGCGCTCCGCCGTGGCCGACCTGGTCCATCTCGAAGCGCTCAAGCAGGACGAGACCGACTTCGCCCTCAGCCTGTACGAGCCGGTCGGCGCCGCCCCCGGCGAGCGCCGCTTCAAGATCTACCGGACCGGTGAGCAGGTCTCCCTCTCCGCCGTGCTCCCGGCCCTCCAGCGGCTCGGCGTCGAGGTCGTCGACGAGCGTCCGTACGAGCTGCGCTGCGCGGACCGTACGCACGCCTGGATCTACGACTTCGGGCTCCGGATGCCGCAGACCAACGGCAACGGCAACTATCTCGCCGACGACGCCCGCGACCGCTTCCAGGACGCCTTCGCCGCCGTGTGGACCGGTGAGGCCGAGAACGACGGCTTCAACTCGCTGGTGCTGGGCGCCGGTCTGAGCTGGCGCCAGGCGATGGTGCTGCGCGCGTACGCGAAGTACCTGCGCCAGGCCGGGTCGACGTTCAGCCAGGACTACATGGAGAGCACGCTCCGCAACAACGTCCACACCACCCGGCTGCTGGTCTCGCTCTTCGAGGCCCGGATGTCCCCGGAGCGGCAGAACGCCGGCACCGAGCTGACCGACGGCCTCCTCGAAGAGCTGGACGGGGCCCTGGACCAGGTCGCCTCGCTCGACGAGGACCGCATCCTGCGGTCCTTCCTCACCGTCATCAAGGCCACCCTGCGCACCAACTTCTTCCAGAGCGCAAGCGAGGGAAGCGACAAGAGGGGGCAGCGGGCGAACAGCGGCAAGCCGCATTCGTACGTCTCGATGAAGTTCGACCCGCAGTCCATCCCGGATCTGCCGGCGCCCCGCCCGGCCTTCGAGATCTGGGTCTACTCGCCGCGCGTCGAGGGCGTGCACCTGCGCTTCGGCAAGGTCGCCCGAGGCGGTCTGCGCTGGTCGGACCGGCGCGAGGACTTCCGTACGGAGATCCTCGGCCTGGTCAAGGCGCAGATGGTGAAGAACACCGTCATCGTGCCGGTCGGCGCCAAGGGCGGATTCGTCGCCAAGCAGCTCCCGGACCCGGCCGTCGACCGTGACGCCTGGATGGCCGAGGGCATCGCCTCGTACCGCACCTTCATCTCGGCGCTGCTCGACATCACCGACAACATGGTGGCCGGCGAGGTCGTGCCGCCCAAGGACGTCGTCCGGCACGACGAGGACGACACCTACCTGGTCGTCGCCGCCGACAAGGGCACCGCGAGCTTCTCCGACATCGCCAACGAGGTCGCTGTCTCGTACGGCTTCTGGCTCGGCGACGCCTTCGCCTCCGGCGGCTCCGCGGGCTACGACCACAAGGGCATGGGCATCACCGCCCGCGGCGCCTGGGAGTCCGTCAAGCGGCACTTCCGCGAGCTGGGCCACGACACCCAGACCGAGGACTTCACCGTCGTCGGCGTCGGTGACATGTCCGGTGACGTGTTCGGCAACGGCATGCTGCTCTCCGAGCACATCCGGCTCGTCGCGGCCTTCGACCACCGGCACATCTTCATCGACCCGACCCCGGACGCCGCCACCTCGTACGCCGAGCGGCGCCGCCTGTTCGACCTGCCGCGCAGCTCCTGGGCCGACTACAACAAGGGCCTGCTCTCCGCAGGCGGCGGCATCCATTCGCGCAGCGCCAAGTCCATCCCGATCAACGCGCACGTCCGCGAGGCGCTCGGCATCGAGCCGGGTGTCACCAAGATGACGCCCGCCGAGCTGATGCAGACCATCCTCAAGGCCCCCGTGGACCTGCTGTGGAACGGCGGCATCGGTACGTACATCAAGTCCTCCGCCGAGTCGAACGCGGACGTCGGCGACAAGGCCAACGACGCGATCCGCGTCAACGGCGAGGACCTGCGGGCCAAGGTCGTCGGCGAGGGCGGCAACCTCGGCGCCACCCAGCTCGGCCGGATCGAGTTCGCCCGGGGCGGCGGCCGGATCAACACCGACGCGATCGACAACAGCGCCGGTGTGGACACCTCCGACCACGAGGTGAACATCAAGATCCTGCTCAACGGCCTGGTCCGGGACGGCGACATGACCGTCAAGCAGCGCAACAAGCTGCTCGCCGAGATGACCGACGAGATCGGCCGTCTCGTCCTGCGCAACAACTACGCGCAGAACGTCGCACTCGCCAACGCCACGTCCCAGTCTTCCTCGCTGCTCCACGCCCACCAGCGCTTCATGCGCCGGCTGGGCCGTGACGGGGACCTCGACCGCGGGCTGGAGTTCCTGCCCAACGACCGCCAGATCCGTGAGCTGCTCAACGGCGGCAAGGGGCTCAGCCAGCCCGAGCTGGCCGTGCTGCTCGCGTACACGAAGATCACCGCGGCCCGGGAGCTGATCCGGACCAGCCTGCCGGACGACGAGCACCTGCAGAAGCTGCTGCACGCCTACTTCCCGCAGCAACTGCGCGAGCAGTTCCCCGAGGCGGTCGACGGACACGCGCTGCGGCGCGAGATCATCACCACGGTCCTGGTCAACGACACCGTGAACAGCGGTGGTTCGACCTTCCTGCACCGGCTGCGGGAAGAGACCGGTGCCTCGATCGAGGAGATCGTGCGGGCGCAGTTCGCGGCCCGCGAGATCTTCGGCCTCGGCCAGGTGTGGGACGCCGTCGAGGCGCTCGACAACCAGGTCGCCGCCGATGTGCAGACCCGGATCCGGCTGCACTCGCGCCGGCTCGTCGAGCGCGGTTCGCGCTGGCTGCTCGGCAACCGGCCGCAGCCGCTGGAGATCGCCGGGACGATCGACTTCTTCAAGGCGGGCGTCGACCAGGTCTGGGCCGAGCTGCCCAAGATGCTGATGGGCGCCGACCTGGAGTGGTACCAGTCGATCCTGGACGAGCTCACCGAGGCGGGCGTCCCGGGCGAGCTCGCCCAGCGGGTCGCCGGATTCTCCTCCGCCTTCCCGGCGCTGGACATCGTGGCGATCGCGGAGCGCACGGGCAAGGACCCGCTCTCCGTCGCCGAGGTGTACTACGACCTCGCGGACCGGCTGGGCATCACCCAGCTGATGGACCGGATCATCGAGCTGCCGCGGGCCGACCGCTGGCAGTCCATGGCCCGCGCCTCCATCCGCGAGGACCTGTACGCCGCGCACGCCGCACTCACCGCGGATGTGCTGTCGGCGGGCAACGGGACCTCGGCGCCGCAGGAGCGGTTCGAGGCGTGGGAGGAGAAGAACGCGGCGATCCTGACGCGGTCCCGCTCCACCCTTGAGGAGATCCGGGGGTCGGACGCCTTCGACCTGGCGAATCTGTCGGTCGCGATGCGGACGATGCGCACGCTGCTCCGTACGCACGCCTAGCCGGTCGGGAGGGGAGGCGGTCGCCGGGTCTTCCGGTGGCCGCCTCCCCTTCCTGTTGCCGCAAGATGCGCGGCCCCGTTGCCGCAAGGTGCGCGGCCCCCGGCGTCAGTACATGCGGGTTTCGCCCGCCGCGTCCGGCGGGGGCGGTTGGCGGCGCTGCCATTCCTGGGCCAGTTCGGTCGGGAAGCGGCGGCCGCTGCGGGCCAGGACCACGCCCTCGACCAGTTCGATTTCGTCCCCGCCGTGGTACTGCCGCTCGGCCGCGCCGAGCTTCTTCCACGGGCCCGGACCCGATGTCCCGGCCGTCGGGCGCCACCGGGTGCCGTAGGTGCTGTGGTCGCGTACGTGGACGATGCCGCCGGTCACCCGCAGCTCGACATGGGCGCGGCTGAGGCCGGCGGTGCGGCGCTCCGGCGGATCACCTTCAGAGCCACGGGCCAGCCGCCCCGGGTGTGCGAGAGATAGACGGTGCCCATCCCGCCCTCGCCCACCCGGGCCCGCAGGGCGTAGCCGGAGATCTCCCGCTTCTTGCCGGAGGTGAACTTCTCGTACGCCGCCGCGCCCTACTTCTTGCCGGAGGTGAACTTCTCGTACGCCGCCACGACCTCGTCCGCCGGACCGTCCATCCGCAGTGTTCCCGCCTCCAGCCAGATCGCCCGGTCGCAGGTCTCGGTGATCGACTTGTTGCTGTGGCTGACCAGGAAGACCGTGCCGGCCTCCTTGCGCAGCTCGATGATCCGTTCCTTGCTGCGCCGCTGGAACCTGGCGTCGCCGGTGGACAGCGCCTCGTCGATCAGGAGGACGTCGTGGCTCTTGGCGGCCGCGATCGAGAAGCGCAGCCGGGCGCCCATGCCGGAGGAGTACGTGCGCATCGGCAGGGTGATGAAGTCGCCCTTCTCGTTGATGCCGGAGAAGTCGACGATCCCCTCGTAGCGCTCGCGGATCTGGGCGCGCGTCATGCCCATCGCGAGGCCGCCGAGCACCACGTTGCGCTCGCCGGTCAGATCGCTCATCAGCGCGGCGTTCACCCCGAGCAGCGAGGGCTGGCCCTGGGTGTGCACCCGGCCCTTCGTGGCGGGCAGCAGACCGGCGATGGCCTTGAGCAGGGTCGACTTCCCCGAGCCGTTGGAGCCGATCAGGCCGATGGCCTCGCCCTTGTACGCCGCGAAGCTCACCCCCTTCACGGCGTGCACCTCGCGCACCCCGGGGGCCTGCCGGCGCGAGACGAGCCGGCTCAGCGCCGAGGTGGCGCTGCCCTTTCCGGTGCGGGCGCCGTTGACCTTGTACGTGATGTGGACATCGTCCACGACGACGGTCGGTACCCGCTCGTTGTTGTCAGCCATGTCGTCAGCCACGTCCGTACCGCTCCTCCGCCTGCCAGAAGTACACGAATCCGCCGACCCCGCACACCAGCGCCCAGCCCGCGGCGATCGCCCACACATGCGGCGGGAGGTGGGACGCGCCGAAGCTGTCGATGAGCGCGAACCGCATCAGATCGATGAAGACGGCGGCCGGATTGCACTCCAGCATCACCATCACGTAGTGCGGAACCCGGTCGCCCTTGAGCATCGTGTCCACGCTCCACATGACCCCGGACGCGTACATCCAGGTGCGCAGGATGAACGGCATCAGCTGGGCGATGTCCGGCGTCCGGGCGGCCAGCCGCGCCACCACCATGGAGACACCGGTGTTGAACACGGCCTGCAGGAGCAGCGCCGGGACGGCCAGCAGCCAGGACGGCTTGGGGAACTGCCCGAACCCCACCAGGATCAGCACCAGCGCGCCCAGCGAGAACAGCAGCTGCTGGAGCTGTTGCAGGGCCAGGGCGATCGGCAGCGAGGCGCGCGGGAAGTGCAGCGCCCGGACGAGCCCCAGATTGCCGCTGATCGCACGGGTGCCCGCGGTGATCGAGCTGCTGGTGAAGGTCCAGATGAAGACGCCGGTGACGAGGAACGGCACGAAGTCCTCGACGTTGCGCTTGGTGTTCATCAGGACGCCGAAGATGAAGTAGTAGACCGTCGCGTTCAGCAGCGGCGTCATGATCTGCCAGATCTGGCCGAGCTTCGCCTGGCTGTACTGGGCGGTCAGCTTGGCGGTGGCGAACGCCGTGATGAAGTGCCGGCGTCCCCACAGCTGCCGGATGTACGCCACCAGCGAGGGCCGGGCCCCGCTCATCGTCAGTCCGTGCCGGGCGGCGAGCGCGGCGAGCTCGCCCGGTGCGTACACCGGGAAGGGCGCACCGGCAGGGGTGTCGGCCGGGGCCGCTGGGGTTGCTGTCTGGCTCACCACGATCGCTTTCGACGGGAGGGCAGGAATGCGAAGACCGACGGAACGGGACCGTATCGTCGCAACGCCGAGGGTAGGACGCATTCACGTCGCAACGCAACCGTTTCGTCGTTACGGACTATGATTCGGCCATGACCACCGACCCGGGAACCCGCCGCCGTGTCCCCGCCGGAGCCGCCGTGCTGCGCGAGGACGTCACCGATGCGATTCGCGGCGCCGTCTTCGAGGAGCTGGCCGCGGTGGGCTTCGCCCGGATGTCGATGGAGGGGATCGCGCGGCGTGCGGGCGTCGGCAAGACCGCCGTGTACCGCCGCTGGAAGTCCAAGCTGGCCCTGGTCCTCGACCTGGTGTCCGCCGTCGCGGTCCAGGGCATGCCGGCTCCGGCCACCGGTTCGCTGTACGGGGACGTCCGGGCCGTGCTCGAACTCGCCTCCTACGCCCTGCGCCACCCCGTCGCCTCGCAGGTCATCCCGGACCTCTTGGTCGAGGCGGCCCGCAATCCGGAGATCTCCGACACGATCAAGGCCGCCCTGCTGGACCCGCAGCAGGGCATCGCCGCCGTGGTCGTACGGGACGCCGTGGCCCGCGGCGAGCTGCCCGAGGGCAGCGACCCGGACCGGGCGCTGGACCTGATCGTCGGCCCGCTCTACTGGCGGCTCGCCGTCGTCCGCGCCCCGCTGCCCAAGGGCTACCTCGACGACCTGGCGACCTCCGCGGTCGCCGCCCTCGAAGCGGCCTGAGGGACAGCCTTCAGCCTTCGGCCAGCAGCCGGTCCGCGACCCGGGCGGCCGCCCCGCCGTCGTCCAGGTCGCAGAAGTCCCGGCGGAAGCTCTCGTACGCCGCCGCGTGCCGGGCCGACGAGGCGTCCAGGGTGCCCGTGTCCCGCAGGTACACCGCGATCTCGTCCGCGTCGGCGAGCAGCGGGCCCGGCGCCCGGGTCTCGAAGTCCAGGCAGAAACCGCGCACCGTGTCGCGGTAGTGCTCCAGGTCGTAGGTGTGGAAGAGCATCGGGCGGCCCGTGTGCGCGAAGTCGAACATCAGGCCCGCGTAGTCCGTGACCAGCACATCGGCGATCAGCAGCAGCTCCGCGGTGTCCGGGTGCGCCGACACGTCGCGTACGCCCGGCCGCTGCGGCACGCTCCCGGTCACCCGGGGATGGCGGCGCACCAGCACCGTGTGGACGTCACCGATGGACCGCGCCAGTGCGGCCGGGTCCAGCGCGGGGTCCCAGCGGTAGCGGGGCCGCTCGTCGGTGCCGCAGGGATGGGCCAGCTGGTCGCGGTAGGTCGGCGCGTACAGCACGACCCGGCGGCCGTCCGGGATGCCGAGCCTGTGCCGTACCCGCTCCGCGGTCTTGGCGCGGTCGGCCGAGAAGAGCAGATCGTTGGCGGGGGAGCCCGCCTCCAGGACCTCGCCCCGGTACCCGAGCGCGCGCCGCAGCAGCGGGGTGGAGTGGCTGCTGGGGGAGACCAGGACGGACCACTGGGCCGAGCGGTGCGCCAGCGTGGCGAGCTGCTGGTGGTCGGCGTACAGGGTGCCGTCCAGGTCCGTGCCGAAGCGGCCGAGCGGGGTGCCGTGCCAGGTCTGCACGACGGTCTGGCCGGGGCGGCGCTCGAACCACTCGGGCAGCTGCTCGGCGGTGACGATGCGGCGGGACCGCGCCAGCGCCTCGTGCCAGGCGGCGCTGTGCTCGACGACCGGGACGGCGGTGGGCGGGACGTGTCCGTGGACTCCGTCGGTGACCCAGAGATGCTCCGACTCCACCCCCCGGCACAGGAGTTCGGCGTGGACGGCGCGCGGCGAGTCGCCGCCCGTGTAGAGGACCGCGTCCCGCAGCGGCATCGCGCGCCGGGCCGGATAGTACCTGGCGCGCAGTTCGGCCCGGCGGTACGCGCCGCGTTCGGCGAGTGCGAGCACCGGTCCGGCCAGTACGGTCAGCCGGTCGCCGGACCGGCGGTCCAGGGCGAACTCCCGGCCGGGCACGGGGGCCGCGGCGACCGGGACGCTCCGGCGAAGCGGCAGCCGGGCGGCGAGCGAGGTCAGCACCCGGACCGGCCGGCCGCCCAGATAGGCCTCCCAGCGGCCCTCGTGCAGCCCGGCCGCCACCGAGGGCGCCAGGAACGCGGAGAAGCGGCACCCCCCGCCGCCCCCTTCGCGTGCCTCGCCGCGCGCTCCCCCCGCGCGCCGCTCGTCGTGGGTGACGGGCACCGACACCGTCTCGCGCAGCGCCTCGTGCCGCAGGACGAGGCGGTCCGGGCCCTTGTCCTGCCGTACGCCCGTACCGGCGCCGGTCACCCCCTCCACCCGCAGCGCACCGTCCGGCGTCCACACGGCCCCGTCCACGAACGGCTGCCCGCTCAGGTCCAGCACCAGCTCGCCCGCCGCATCGGCCACGACCGGCGGAGCCGACTCCCCGGCCGCCGCGAGCGGTACCCGGGATCCGTCGGCCATGACCAGCCGCGCCCGCCATCGCCCGCCGGGCTCCGGCTCGACCTCGCGCGGCGCCCGGTGCGGCGCCGGTGGCGCGGCCGCCATCCCGGCGAGATCGGCGAGCGGGATCCGTACCGTGAAGCGGCCGTCCGGCCGGCACTCGACGGGATGGCCGAACTCCTGGT
This sequence comes from Streptomyces sp. NPDC058240, assembly GCF_042882135.1. Taxonomy (NCBI): domain Bacteria; kingdom Bacillati; phylum Actinomycetota; class Actinomycetes; order Kitasatosporales; family Streptomycetaceae; genus Streptomyces; species Streptomyces sp. NPDC058240. The sequence goes on along the minus strand of NZ_JBHVWT010000001.1, from coordinate 1,115,264 downwards.
CCACCACCCCTTCGCAGGTCAGCACCAGGGCCTTCGGCCGGGCACCCCCGTACAGCCTGCCGGTCAGCTCCAGGTCCTCGCCGAAGCGATGGGTCTCGCAACGGGCGGGCAGCTGCACCAGGGTCAGCCGGAGCCGCCCGCCCCGGTAGTCGAGCACCGCCCGCCGTCCGTCGCCCAGGTCGTGGACGAGCGGCTGGACGGCCCCCGCCTCCACGGCGCGCACCGCCACCCGGCGGACCGTGCCCTGGGCGGCCACCATCATGCCCACCAGCCAGCCGCCGGGCCGCAGTCGGCGCGGGTCGAGGGTCATCTCGAAGCCGGAATGGTCGTAACCGTGCACCTGCTGGCCGGAGTCGACGGTCGCCTCGGGCGCGGGCACGCCGCGTACCGGCACCGTCCGCAGCTGCTGTCCGCCGGCCGCCCGCACCATGCCCACCTTCAGCGAGTGGCGCGGCGTCGCGGCCGGCAGATTGCGGATGTACGCGTAACCGCGCAGCCGCAGCTTCCCGTCGTCGCTCCACCGCGCCTCCAGCAGCCGTGCCACGGCCGGGAGATCGGCACGGGCCAGGCGGGTGGTGTCCGGGATGCCGGGGAAACCGGCCTGCCGCCGCCCCGGCACGCCGCCGACCATGAACGTCCCGGCGCCGTTGGCCCGTTCGAAGGCGAGCACCTCCAGCAGCTCCGGAAGCCGGCGTTCCTTCACCAGCCGCCACTTGATCCGCAGCTCCGCCGGCAGCTCGTGGGCCACGGCCCGGTCCGCGCGGCCCGCCCCGTCCATCCGCTCCATCCGGTCCAGGAACGCCCCGGCGTCCGCCATGAACGCCTCCCGGTACCCGGGCCCGCCCAGGGCGAGCCCCTCCAGGAAGTACACGAAGTCGTCGCGCAGGCACGAGAGGTCGTAGCGGCGCCGCGCACCGCCGTTCGCCACTCCGCCCCGGCCCGCCAGGAACGCGCTGACCTGCTCGCACGCCGCGATCCGGTCCCGTACGCCGGTCACGTCCGTACGACGCCGGGTGATCGAACCCTCCCGCACCCGCCAGTAGTAGACGTGCTCGTGCAGCACGTCCACCGAGCCGGCGAGGTAGTGCGCCGGGATCATCACCGGGGTGTCCTCGTAGAGCTTCCCCTCCGGGAAGGTGAAGGCGTGCCGGTCCCAGAAGGAGCGCCGGAACACCTTGTTCCAGGCGACCCGGTCGGCGAGCAGCCGCGGATCGCGGCTGATGTGGGTGCGCGCCCGGGTGCCGGTCAGCCACCGGTACTGCCAGGCCTGCTGGCGACCCTGCTCGTTCAGCCGCCACACATTGCCGGTCGCGAGGTCGGAGCCGGTCGACTCCAGCGAGGCCAGCATCCGCGCGTAGGCGTCGTGGACGACGATGTCGTCGCTGTCGACGAACGCCAGGTACGGCACGTCCGGCCTGGTGTGCCGCACCCCCGTGTTGCGGGCCGCGCTCAGCCCCCCGTTGGGGCGGCGCACGAAGCGGAAGCGGCGGTCGCGGGCGGCGAAGTCCTCGGCGATGGCCGTACTGCCGTCCGTCGAGCCGTCGTCCACGAGGACCACCTCGATGTCGGTGACCGACTGCCCGGCCACCGAGCGCAGGCAGTCCTCCAGATAGTCCTCGACGTTGTGGACCGGGACGACGACACTGAGGCGCGGCTTCATGCCCGGTCAACCGGGGCGGACGCCCCGGGTCACCGGGACTGCCCCGAACGGGTGAACACCGGTTCGGCGCACGGTGACGGCGCGATTACCCTCGGCTGCCATGCTTCTCAGTGTCGTCGTGCCCGTCCACCGGGTTCAGGGCTACCTCCGGGCGACCGTCGAGTCCGTGCTCGACCAGGTTCCCGGTGAGCCGGAGCTGCTCGTCGTGGACGACGGGTCCCGGGACGGCAGCGCGCGGATCGCGGCCGAGTTCGCGCGGCGCGACCCCCGGGTCAAGGTGATCACCCTTCCCGAGCACCTCGGCGCGGGCCCGGCCCGCAACGCCGGAGCGGCCGCGGCGCGCGGACGGTATCTGCTCTTCCTCGACGGCGACGACCTGCTGCGACCGGGCACGCTGGCGGCGATCTCCGGCCGGCTGACCACGAGCGATCCGGACGTCCTCCTGCTCGGACACGACCGCGTCGACTGGTGGGGCGAGGTCTCGGCCCCGCAGCCTGCGGGGTCCGGCCCCGCGGCCGACGGCCTCTCCACCGCCGTCCCGCGGCTCTTCCGCCGCGCCTTCTGGAGCCGGCAGGGGCTCCGCTTCACCGACGGCCCCTACGCGGACGTGCTCCCCGTCCACCGGGCCACCCTCCTCGCCGCCGACGCCGGCACGCTCGACACCCTCGACCGGGTCTGCGTCCGCCACCGGGTCCGCCGCTCCGGCACCCCCGCCACCACGCCGGGCCGCCACCACTTCGCGATCCTGGACGCGTACCGGCGGCTGCTCGCCGAGACCGGCGACGACCCCCGGATCCGGGCGGCGCGCACCCGCCATCTGCTCGCCGTCCTCGACGACCCCGGCCGGATCGCCCCCGGCGACCGCGCCGCCTTCCACCGCGCCGCCGAACTCCCCGGCAGCTACACCGCCCATCGCGTCCGGGAGGCCGCCGGGACCGGCCGCACCCGCACCCGGGCCGCCCTGGTCCGCGGCAGGAGAACGCTCCGGGCCGGCCTCACCCGCGCCGTCTACCGCACCGACCTGCTGCGCCCGCTGGACCCGAACCTCGCGGTGTACGGCGCCTACTGGAACCGCGGGGTCGCCTGCAACCCGGCCGCGATCCACGCCAAGGCCCTCGAACTCGCCCCGCACGTCCAGGGCGTCTGGGCCGTCTCCTCCCGGCACCGCGACCGCCTGCCGTCCGGCACCCCGTACGTCATCGAGGGGTCCCTCGCCTACTGGCGGGTCATGGCCACCGCCACGTACCTGATCAACAACTCCAGCTTCCCCGGCGGCTTCACCAAGCGCCCCGGCCAGTGCTACCTCCAGACCCACCACGGCACCCCGCTGAAGACCATGGGCCTGGACCAGCGCGGCTACCCGGCCCTCACCAACGGCATCAGCTTCGAGAAGATCGTCGCCCATGCCGACCAATGGGACTTCTCCCTCTCCGCCAACCCCCACACCACCGAGATCTGGGACCGGGTCTACCCCTCCGGGTACGAGCATCTGAACCTCGGCTACCCGCGCAACGACATCTTCTTCACCGCCACCCCCGAGCGGACCGCCGCGATCCGGCGGGAACTCTCCCTCGACCCCGACCGGACCGTGCTTCTGTACGCGCCCACCCACCGCGACTACCGCAAGGGCTTCGTCCCCCAGCTCCACCTGGAACGCCTGGCCCGCGAACTCGGCCCGCAGTACGTGGTGCTGGTCCGCGCGCACTACTTCTACGGCGGCTCGGCCCGGCCGGCCGGAGCCCGGGTGGTGGACGTGACGGAACATCCCTCCGTCGAGGAACTCTGCCTGGTCTCCGACGCGTTGATCACCGACTACTCGTCGCTGATGTTCGACTACGCCTGCCTGGACCGTCCGATCATCAGCCACGCCCCGGACTGGGCCGCCTACCGGGCCTCGCGCGGCACCTACTTCGACCTGCTCTCGGGACGCCCCGGCGACACCCCGGGCGCCGTCGCCACCACCGAGGACGAGCTGCTGGAGCTGTTCAGGACCGGCGAGTGGCGCTCGGCGCGGACGGCCCGGCTGCGGGCGGCGTTCCGGGAGCGCTTCTGCCCGTACGACGACGGGCACGCGGCCGAGCGCGTGGTGCGCCGGCTGTTCCTGGGCGAGACGGAGATCCCGATCGGGACGGAGTTCTCGGGCGACGCGGAGCGGGGCCGGCCGGCAACCGGGGCGCAGTCGATGTCACCCGTTCGGGAGAGACCGCGACCGGTGACCCCCGGCCCGTCACGGGGTTGAGCCATACGGCCAACCAGGCCCCGATGAACGGACGTGCTCAACATGTCGCCACGGCTCAGTGTCGTCGTACCCGTCCACAACGTCGAGCTCTACCTGACGGACTGCCTGAAGTCCCTCGCGGAGCAGACCATGGCCGACCTGGAGGTGGTGATGGTCGACGACGGGTCCACCGACGACAGCGCGGCCCTGGCCGCCGAGTTCGTCGAACAGGACAGCAGGTTCCGGCTGGTGAGCCAGGAGAACGGCGGGCTCGGCCACGCCCGCAACACCGGGGTCCGCAACTGCGACCCGGGCGCCCGTCATCTCGCCTTCGTCGACAGCGACGACGTGCTCCCGCCCCGCGCGTACGAACTCCTCGCCGGCGCCCTGGACGAGACCGGCTCGGACCTCGCGTCCGGCAATGTGCTGCGGCTGCGGACCGGCGGCCGGCTCCAGCAGTCGCCCAACTTCCGCAAGCCCATGGCGACCACCCGGCTGCGCACCCACATCTCCCGGGACTGGGACCTGGCCGCCGACCGGATCGCCTGCAACAAGGTCTTCCGCCGGTCCTTCTGGGACGAGCACGCCTTCGCCTTCCCGGTCGGCGCCCTCTACGAGGACATCCCGGTCGTCCTGCCCGCCCACTTCCTGGCCCGCTCCGTCGACGTGCTGAAGGACGCCGTCTACCACTGGCGCGACCGGCCGGGCTCGATCACCACCCGCCGCGCCGTCGTCCGCGGCGTCCAGGACCGGGTCTCGCACGTGCTGGGCGTCTCCGCCTTCCTCGACGAGCACCGCAGCGCCGACGACAAACGTCGGTACGAGTCGCATGTGCTCGCCAACGACCTCTGGTACTTCATGGAGGCGCTGCCCGACGGCGACGAGGAGTACCGGCGCGCCTTCGCCACGTACGCCAACGAGTTCACCGACCAGGTCGACCCGGCCGTCCTCGACGCGCTGCCGCTGCGGCTGCGGCTGATGTGGCATCTCGTGCGCGAACGGCGGACCGACGAACTGCTGGACCTGATCGCCTTCGACAAGGCCGAGCCGGGCGCGTTCGCGGTACGGGGCGTGCGCCGCCGCAGCGCCTCCTTCCCGGCCGTCACCCGGCCGGTGCCGCGCCCGGTGCTGCGGGTGAGCGACCGGGACCTGCCGCTCACCGCCCGGCTGCGGGACGCCTACTGGCAGGGCGGCAAGCTGCACCTCAAGGGGTACGCGTACATCCGCAACCTGCCCGCCGGCTCGCGCGCCGCCGAGTTCCGGGCCGGCTGGCTGCGGGCCGGGCGTCGGCACGTGGTGCCGCTGCGGCTGCGTACGGTCGACGAGCCGGAGGCCACCGCCCGGTCCCGGCAGAGCCTGCACGACTACGACCGGTCGGGCTTCGAGACCGTCGTCGACCCGGCCAGGCTCCGCATCGGTGCGGGCGGCAGCCTCGAACGGCTCACCTGGCGCCCGGAGATCGGCATCGCCGGACATGGCATGCTGCGCCGCTCCGAGCTCTCCACGGACGAGGCGGCCGCTCCGCCGCCCGTGCACCGCCCCGACGGCGATCACCGGATCGTGCCCGCCTTCGACGGCGGCAAGCTGGTGCTGCACGCCGAGCGGATCGACGCCCGCTTCGAGACGCACCGCGCGGGCGACACCGGCGACGGGTCCGCCGCCGTGGTCATCGACGGGATGATCCGCGACCGCCTCGGCAAGGGGCCGCTGCGCCTCGCGCTCACCCACCGTCCCTCCGGCACCTCCTTCGACTGTCCGGTGACGGTGCACGAGGGGGCCGTGCCCTCGGCGGCGGGATGGCGGCGGTTCACCGCGGACGTCCCGCTTGGCGCCTTCGCCGAAGCCCGGCCGGACACGGCACGGGGGGCGGGGCGCGCCCAGGTCCCGTACAGCCTGCACCTCGTCGGACCGGACGGGCGCCGGACGCCGGTCGACGTGCCGGGGCCGGTGCTGCCGGGCCGCTACCCGCTGGCCGGGAGCGGCGACGAACGGCGCGAACTCGGTCTCACCACCAGCTCCCGCGGCAATCTGCTGATCAGCGACCGCACGGTACAGCCCGCCGTCGGCCTGGCGACCTGGACGGAGGACGGACAGCTCCTCCTGGAGGGCGGCTTCCCCGGCCTCCCGGAACGGCCCGTCGAGCTGGTGGCCAGGCACAGCGGACACGGCGAGGAGGCCGTCCTCCCCCTCACCCTCTCCGGGGCCGCCGACGCCCGGCGGTTCAGGGCCGCGCTCCGGCCGGACGCCGTCGAGGGACCCGGCGGGAAACTGCCGCTGGGCCAGGGGAACTGGTACCTCTTCCTCCGCGAGCAGGGCGCCCGGGACGAGACGGACGACGCCCCGCTGCGCATCCCGGCCGCCCTCCACCGCACCCTGCCCGCCGCCCGCACTCTCGCCGGCCGGACGTACATCGTCGAGCGGCGCTTCCACGACCAGTTGCTGATCAACTGCGCGTCGGTGCTCACCGCCGGGGAACGCGGCCCGCGCGGCAAGCGGCTGCTGCGCGACGGGTACCGGACCCGGCGCACCGCACCGCTGCGCGACACGGTGCTGTACAGCAGCTTCGACGGCCGCCAGTACTCCGACTCGCCGCGCGCGATCCACGAGGAGGTGGTCCGGCGGGGCGCCGAGCTGGAGCATCTGTGGGTGGTGCGCGACCAGCAGGCCCGGATCCCGGCGGGCGCCACGGCCGTCGAGCACGGCTCCGCCGCCTGGCACGAGGCGCTGGCCCGCAGCCGGTACGTCGTCACCAACACCCAGCTCCCGGAGTGGTTCGAGCGGCGCGAGGGCCAGTGCGTCGTCCAGACCTGGCACGGCACCCCGCTCAAGCGCATCGGTCTCGACCTCGCGGGTACCGCGCGGGCCAACGCCTCCTACATCGCCACCATCGAGCAGCGCGCCCGCCAGTGGAGCTTCCTGGTCTCCCCGAACAGCTTCTCCACCCCCGTCCTGAGGCGCTCGTTCGGCTACCGGGGCGAGGTCCTGGAGTGCGGCTACCCGCGCAACGACCTGTTCCACGCCCCGGACCGGGCCAAGGTCGCCGCAGCGGTACGGGAGCGGCTCGCCGTCCCCGAGGGCAGGCGGATCGTGCTGTACGCGCCGACCTGGCGCGAGGACCAGCCGCGCGGCGGTGGCCGCTACGCCCTCGGCCTGCAACTCGACCTGGCCGCCGCCGAACGTGAACTCGGCCCGGACACCGTCCTGTTGGTGCGCCGCCACTACCTGGTGACCGACCGTCTCCCGGACAGCGGCAGCGGCTTCGTCCGGGACGTCTCGCGCTACGGGGACGTCGGCGAACTGATGCTGATCAGCGACGCCCTGGTCACCGACTACTCCTCGCTGATGTTCGACTTCGCCCAGACCGGCCGCCCGATGCTCTTCCACACCCACGACCTGGCGCACTACCGCGACACCCTGCGCGGCTTCTGCTTCGACTTCGAGACCCGCGCCCCCGGCCCGCTGATCCCCGGTTCCACCGGACTCGTCGAGGCGCTGCGCGACCCGGAGCGGGCCACCGCGGGACACGCGCAGGCGTACAAGGCATTCCGCCGGGACTTCTGCGACCTGGACGACGGGCACGCGGCGGCGGGCGTGGTCGACCGAATGCTGTAATCCGTGCCGCCCGGCCGGTGCCGCCCCGGCCGGGCGAAGGGACCGGAGTCACCGCGCCCTCCCTGGACCGTTCGAGTGATTCAAGGGTGCGAATGTTTGCGCGAATATGCAGCGCATTCAAGTAATGGTCCATACAAGTGCGGTCATCGTTGCGTTGCTCAGCGTCTTCTGGTTGCTACGTTCTGCTTTCATGGGTATCCGAATGCGATGCGAAACCTGGGACGTGCCACGCGCAAGGGCGGCGGTGCTCATTGCCGCGGCCGCGGGTCTTCTCACCCGAATGCTGATCGCGGCGAATATGCCGGGCCCGGCCGACGTGCGAATCTTTCATGGTTTCGCAAAGGCGATCGTGCGTTACGGGCCCATTCGGATTTACGAACAGCCGCTGCCGGGACTGCCCGTCTACAACCACCCGCCACTGGCCGGCTGGATGCTTCTCGGCCTCAATGAACTCTCCGAACTCGGCATCCCGTTCGGAACGCTGATCAGATCGCCCGCCTCGATCGCCGACTTCTTCTGCGCGCTCATCGTGTTCGAGATCGTGCGCCGGCGCGCTTCCCTCGGTGCCGCCGTCGCCTGCGGTGCGGGCGTGGCCGTCAGCCCCGTGCTGATCGCCACCTCCGGCTATCACGGCAACACCGACGCGGTCGCCATCACCTTCGCCCTGGCCGCCGCCCATCTGCTCGTCGACCGGAAGGCGCCGCTGGCCGCCGGGGTGGCCGCCGCGCTCTCGATCAGCATCAAGTTCATCCCCGTGGTGGTGATCCCGGCACTGTTCCTCGTCGCGCTGCGGGCGGGCCGGCCGGCGTTCGTCCGCTTCTCCGCCGGGTTCGCCGCCCTGGTCGCCCTCGTCTGGGGGCCGGTCCTGGTGGCCGTGCCGGAGAACCTCAAGGAGAACGTCCTGGAGTACGCGGGCGGCGGCTACCGGCTCTGGGGGCTCGTCCGCTTCGCCGACATGTTCGGCCTGCCGCAGTCCTTCATCACCTACATCGAGGGCGACGGCCACTTCTTCTTCGTACTGGCCTGCGTGGCGGCCGGGGTCTGGCTCGCCTGGCTGCGGCCCGCGCAGCTGCCCGTCGTCGTCGCCGTCACGATGAGCCTCCTGCTGCTGCTCTCCACCGCGTCCGCGCTGCAGTACCTGACCTGGGCCGCCGCCGGGCTGTTCGTCGTCGGGTTCTGGGAGGGCGCCGCGTACAGCTGCCTGCTCGGCCTGGTGGCGGTCCTCGGCTACCAGGGACGCTCCGCCGTGCGCTGGAGCGAAACGGTGCTGCACCTCGGCGAGGCCGGCTGGGTGGTTCTCGCCGTGGGTCTCGCCGACGGAATCCGCAAGATCCTCGCCACCCGGTCGGACCCGCCCGGACAGCCCCCCGTCGAGGGGACCCCGCTCATGGCGCCCCGCACCTCTCAGCCCACCGGTTCCGCCGTCAACTGACCGCCCCCGAGCACCGAGCACCGAGCACCGAGCACCAAGCACCGAGCGCAACTGGAGAACGCCCCGTGAAGGAAAGCCCGAGCCCCAGGATCGGCATCCTGGTGGTCGCGTACAACGCCGAGACGACGCTGGAGAGGACCCTCGACCGCATTCCGGAGGGCTTCCGGTCCAAGGTCGCCGAAGTCCTCATTCTCGACGACGCGAGCCATGACGCGACCTTCACCGCGGGCTGCCGCTGGTCGCAAACGGAGGGAATGCCGCGGACCGTGGTGATGCGGCACACCAAGAACCTCGGATACGGCGGAAACCAGAAGGCCGGATACGCGCTGGCCGCCGAACACGGACTGGACATCATCGTGCTGCTGCACGGCGACGGACAGTACGCCCCGGAATTCCTGCCCGACATGGTCGCGCCGATCGAACGCGGCGAATGCGAGGCCGTCTTCGGGTCGCGGATGATGAAATCCGGATCCGCGCTCAAGGGCGGCATGCCGATGTACAAATGGCTCGGCAACCGCATTCTCACCCGCCTGGAGAACACCCTTCTCGGCTCGCAGCTCACCGAATTCCACTCCGGATACCGCGCCTACAGCGTCGCGGCACTCAAGAAGCTGCCGATCCACCGGAACACCGACGCGTTCGACTTCGACACCCAGATCATCGTCCAGTTGCTCAACGAGGGGATGCGGATCAAGGAGATCCCCGTCCCCACGTACTACGGCGACGAGATCTGCTACGTCAACGGCATGAAGTACGCGAAGGACGTCGTCAAGGACGTCCTCGAATACCGGCTCGCCGTCAAGGGATTCGGCACCTGCGGCTGGATCCCCAAGCCCGTCGAGTACGCGTTCAAGGAGGGCGACGGCTCCTCGCACGCCGTCATCCTGGAGAAGATGCGCAGCCTCCCGCCCGGCCGGGTCCTCGACCTCGGCTGCTCCGGCGGTCTGTTCGCCCAGCGCCTCGAAGCCCTCGGCCACGAGGTGACGGGCGTGGACTACATCGAGGTCCCCGGCGTACGCGAGAAGTGCACCCGCTTCCACCTCGCCAACCTGGAGGAGGGGCTGCCGGTCGAGATCGGCGCCGATTACGACTACGTGGTCGCCGGCGACGTCATCGAGCACCTCTCCCGCCCCGAGCGGGTACTCGCCGAGGTCGCCGAGGTGCTGCGGCCCGGCGGCCATGTGCTGCTCTCCGTGCCGAACTTCAGCCACTGGTACTCACGGCTGCGGGTCGCGCTCGGAGTCTTCGGCTACGACCGGCGCGGCATTCTCGACGAAACGCATCTGCGCTTCTTCACCCGGGCCAGCCTGCGCCGCACGGTCAGGGACGCGGGCTACGACGTCCTCGACATCGCGTCGACCGGGGCCCCGTTCTGGGCGCTGCTCGGCGGCGGACCGCTCCCCGCGGTCCTGGGCGGAGTGTCGAAACTGCTCACCCGGATCCGGCCGACGCTGTTCGGCTATCAGCACGTCGCACTGCTCACCCCGCATGCGGCCGAGACGATCATCGCTGGAGAGCACGTCGATGTACAGGACATCCTCAACCGACAGTACGCCCCTGCCGACCGGGTCGGCGTCTGAGGCCGCCGTCCCCCGTCCCACCCCCACCCCGGAGTCGGAATCCCCGGCCGCCGCAGTCAGGAGCAAGGTCTTGACCCTCCCCAGTCTGATGCTGCTGCTGTTCGCCGTGTTCTCGTCGGCGGGCGGCCAGATCATGCTCAAGCACGGGATGAAGAGCGCCGCGGCCGCCGCGGGACACGGCGGCGGATCCATCGCCCTGCGTGCCGCGACCAGCCCCTGGGTCGTCCTGGGCCTGTTGGTCTTCGCGGTGTCCGCCCTCGCCTGGATGGCGACCCTGGCCAAGGTGCCGCTGTCCATCGCCTATCCGTTCAACGCCCTCGGGTATCTGCTGATCGTGCTGGCCGGGGCGACCGTGCTGCACGAGCGGACCTCGATGTGGACCTGGGGCGGCTCGCTGCTCGTGGTCATCGGCCTCGTCACGGTGATGGCGGGCCGGCAGGGCTGAGAGCCGGTCGAAGGTCACCCGACAGGCTCTGAGGCGCCGCCGTCGGACGGGCTGCCCCCTCAGGCCCGTCCGACGACCGGCTCCCCCAGCAGCACCTGCCGCACCACCCGCTCCGCGGCCAGCCCGTCGCCGTACGGACAGAACCGGGACCGGAACGCGGCCCGCAGCGCCTCGTTCTCCGGGCTCCGCCAGCTGCCGTCGAGGAAGATCCGGGCCAGCCCGTCCGTGGTCGTGGAGATCGCCCCGGGGGTGTCGCCGGGCGCACCGGACAGCAGATCGAAACAGACTCCCCGGACCGTGCGGTACGTCTCCCAGTCGGGGGCGTGCACCACGATCGGACGGTCCAGATGGGCGTAGTCGAACATCACCGACGAGTAGTCCGTCACCAGCGCGTCCGCCGCCAGGCACAGCTCCTCGATCCGCGGATGCTCGCAGACATCGATGAGCGAGGGGTGGTCCGGCAGCCCGGCACCCTCGTAGAAGTAATGGGCGCGGACCAGCACCACCGACTCCGGGCCCAGCGCCTCGCAGAACCGGGCCAGATCGAGCCGGCTGGTGAACGCCGTCTCGTAGTCGCGATGCGTCGGCGCGTACAGGATGGCGCGCTGTCCGGGTCGGACACCGAGGTCCCGGCGGATCGCCGCGATCCGTTCGCCCGGAGTCGTCGCGAGGACGTCATTGCGCGGATAGCCCGATTCGAGGGACCGCGCCGCGTTCGGATAGGCGCGGGCCCACACCTCGGTGGAGTGCGGATTGGCGGAGACGCTCCAGTCCCACCGGTCCACGCGCTGGAGCAGCCGGTCGAAGTTCAGCCCCTGGGCCGCCGCCGGGTAGTTCTGCTGATCGAGCCCCATGATCTTCAGCGGGGTGCCGTGATGCGTCATCACATGGACCTGGCCGGGGCGCTTGACCAGGTGGTCGGGGAAGTTGACGTTGTTGAAGAAGTACGTGGCCCGCGCCAGCACCTGCCAGTAGCGGCGGGTCCCCGGCACCACGTGGTCGACGCCCTCGGGCACCGAGCCCACCTGGTTCCGCGACACCACCCACACCCCGCGCACCTGCGGGGCCAGCTCCTGGGCCTTGCGGAAGATCGCCTCCGGATTGCAGCTCAACCCGCGGTTCCAGTACGCCGCGTAGACGGCGAGCCCGCCGTCCAGCGGGAGCCTGCGCTGCCACCAGTAGTAGCGCCCGGGGAGGCTGCGCCGGGCCCGCGCCCGGACCGCGTCGGGTGCCGCCCGGAGGTTCCGGCGCAGGGCCAGCACCGTGTCGAGCGCACCGAGCGCGGCGTACCGGCCGCCGCCCATCAGCCGGGGCCGAAGCCCCTGGGCGCCGCCCGGGAAGCGGTGCTCCTCGGGCCGGTGCGCACGGTGGAACGCCGCCACGGAGCGTACGTAGCGCCGGCGCCGCCGGGTCACCGACGGGTATCCGGCAAGGAGTTCCTGGACCGCCCGCTCGAAGAGCAGGGTCCGTACGGGAGCCAGTGGCGGCCGGTCCCGTACGAACTCCATCAGGGATGCGTACGCCTCCACGAGCTGGTGCGGTGCCGAGCCGTCCGCCGGTTCCGCCGCGTCGGCCCCGGGCAGCCGGCGCCGGACCCGGTGCTCGACGCAGGGCGTGGCGAGCACGGCGACGGACTCGGCGGCGGCGAGGGTCTGGAACGCGTACATCCGCTCCCCGTGCTGCCCGGGACCGAAGCTCAGCTTCTCGCCCTCGTGGAGGGTGCGGCGCACGGCGCGGTTCCAGGAGACCGGCGCGATGTCCAGCAGCACGGGGTGCTCGGCGAGGGTGAGCCGGCCCTCGGGCAGCCCGCCGAGCAGCTCCAGCGAACGGGTCGGCCGGGGGCGGCCGCGGAAGGGCCGCCGGTGGTGGCCGAACAGCAGCAGCTCGGGGTCACCGGTCGCGTCCAGATGGTCGGCGACGGCCTGGAGGGCGCCCGGCAGGTGGACGAAGTCGCCCTCCAGGAAGAGGAGGTAGTCCCCGAGGGCCCGCTCGGCCCCGGCATTGCGCCGCCCGTCCGCACCGGCCCCCGGCGGCAGATGGATGGCCTGCACCCGGCAGTCCCGGGTGGCGAACTCGTCGAACAGCAGCCCCGAACCGTCCGGCGCCCCGTCGTCGACCCCGATCACCTCGAAGTCCGTGAACGACTGGGTGAGCACCGACTCCAGGCACTCGCGCAGCTGGCCTCGGGCACGACGGACGGGGACGATGACACTCAGCCGGGGCATACGGGCTCTTTCTCGGACACGGATCCAGCGGATTCGACGGACCTGACGGATCTACGGCGCGCTCAGGGGTGGTTGGTGGGCCGGGCACCGGCGAGGCCGAGGTCCGCGGGCGCCTGCCGGTCCCCGGGCACCGCGGCGGTGGCCGGTACGGGGACCGGGAACCGCGCAGGGTTCCCCGCCGCCGGCGCGGGACGCCGCCGCTCCGGCGGAATCGCGGGCGGCTGCACGGCGGTGTCGCCGAGGAAGACCCGGCGTACCACCCGCTCCGCCGCGAGCCCGTCGTCGTACGGGCAGAAGCGCGCCCGGAACGCCGCCCGCAGTTGGGCGGAGCGGGCGCCGTACCAGTGGCCGGTGGCGAAGACGTCGAGCAGTTCGTCCTCGCTGTGCGCGATCGCGCCGGGCGGGCAGGAGTGCAGGTCGAAGTAGGTGCCGCGGGCCGCTTCGTACGCCTCGCCGTCGCCGCAGTGGAGGACGACGGGCCGGTCCAGATTGGCGTAGTCGAACATCAGCGAGGAGTAGTCCGTGATCAGCGCGTCCGAGGCGAGCGCGAGCGACTCGACGGAGGGATGGCCGCTGACGTCGATGATCCGGGGGTGCGGTTCGCGGTCCATCGGGGCGTCGTACGAGTAGTGCGCGCGGGTCAGGATCACGTAGCCCGGCCCCAGGACCCGCAGCACGCGCGCCAGATCGAGAGCGGGGCACTGGGCGCGGCGGTAGTCCCGGTGGGTGGGCGCGTACAGCAGGGCCACCCGGCCCTCCGGGATGCCGATCAGCTCGCGCAGCCGCGCCACGTCGGCGGCGGTGGCCCGCTGGTAGACGTCATTGCGCGGGTACCCGTACTCCAGCGTCACGCAGTTCGCGGAGGCCGACGGGTAGGCCTTCTCCCAGACGAGGGTGGAGTGCTGGTTCGCCGAGAGGGAGAAGTCCCACTTGTCGACATTGGCCAGCAGCCGGCCGAAGTCCGTCGCGCGGGCCGCCGCCGGACGGTCCTGGAGGTCGAGACCCATGGTCTTGAGCGGGGTGCCGTGGTGGGTCTGGAGCAGCACCTGGCCGCGCCGCTTGACCAGCCGCCGGTCGAAGTTGACGTTGTTCACCAGGTATCGGGAGCGGGCCAGCGCCCGCCAGTAGCCGTATGTCCCGGGGGCGAGGCTGCGGGTCGCGGTCGGCACGGTGTGCGCGTCCTCGGGGCGGCAGATCCAGGCGGTCCGCAGCCCGGGGACGAGCTCGCGGGCCTTCGCCTCGATCGCCGCCGGATTGCAGGCGTAGCCGCGGTGCCAGTACGCGGCGAACACCGCCCGGTCCGCCTGGACGGGCAGCGTCAACTGGACGCGGTAGTAGGCCTGGAGCGCGACCGCTCGCACCGTCCGCCGGACCGCCGCGGCGATCCGGCGCAGCCGGCCGCAGAGCGCCTGCGCGCTCCACAGCGCTCGGTACGTGCGGTGGGCGCCCAGCCGGATCAGGCCGTGGCGCAGCCGGGCGCGGAGCGGGACGGGGGCGCCCGGGGTCCGGTAGCGGCGGCAGTGGGCGCGGGCCCGGCGCAGGAACTCGCCGTGCCCGCCGCGCGGCAGCCGCCCCCGGGTGGTGAACAGCGTGGAGAAGTGGTCGAGCATCCTGCGGAAGATCACCGGCCGCCAGCGGGCGAGCGGGGGGCGGGCGTCGATGAACGCGAAGACCCGGTCGTACTGCTCGAAGATGTCGAAGTGGCTGCGGCTGGTGGTGGACAGGATGTTGCCCCGGCGCCGCTGCCGGTAGCCCACGCACACCCGGTCGAGGACCGCGATCGAGCCGGCGGCCATCAGCACCGGGTAGGTCCAGGGCGTGTCCTCGTAGTAGCCGGGCGGAAAGGTGAACCCCTCGGCCTGGACGAACGCGCGGCGGTACGCCTTGTTCCAGACGACCATCAGCACCTTCAGCAGCGCGGGCCGGTCGGCGAGCGTGAACGCGGGCGGGCCGGTCTCGGCGAGATGCTCGGCGTAGCTGTTGCGCACGCTCTCGCCCGTCCAGTAGGTCCGGGCGTAGTCGTAGACCAGTACGTCCGGTTCCCCGGTCGCCCCGATCCGGTCGGCGACGGCCCGCAGGGCGCCGGGGGTCAGGGTGTCGTCGCCGTCCAGGAAGACCAGGTAGTCGCCGGTGGCCTGCGCGATCCCCGCGTTACGGGCCCGGCCCAGGCCCACGTTCTCCGGCAGGTGAAGGGCCCGAACCCGGCGGTCGCGGGCGGCGAACTCGTCGATGACGGTGCCGCAGGCGTCCGGTGAGCAGTCGTCCACGGCGATGATCTCGAAGTCCTCGAAGGACTGGGTGAGCACCGAGTCCAGGCTCTCGTGCAGATACGCCTGAACCCGGTACGCGGGCACGATGACACTGAACCGGGGCACAACACATCCATGGGTCGTTCGCTGCGCGGGCGGGTGGTCCGCAAACGCCCCATGGAGTGACCGGGTTACGTCAAAACGTGGCAAATCCACGAAATGGCAGGTGGGGCGGGGTTGCCGTGATGAGCAACCCCGCCCCGTGTTGACGTACAGCCGTGCGCATTACGCCACCGCTTGCTCGCGGCTCACTTCACCGCGCCCGCCATCACGCCGGAGACGAACTGGCGCTGGAAGGCGAAGAAGACCGCCAGCGGAATCACCATCGACACGAAGGCGCCGGGCGCCAGCACGTCGATGTTGTTGCCGAACTGCCTGACCTGCTGCTGGAGGGCCACCGTGATCGGCGGCGAGTCCGAGTCGGCGAAGATCAGCGCGACCAGCATGTCGTTCCAGACCCAGAGGAACTGGAAGATCCCGAGCGAGGCGATCGCCGGACCGCCCAGCGGCATCACGACCCGGGTGAAGAGCCGGATCTCGCCCGCCCCGTCCAGCCGGGCCGCCTCCAGCAGCTCCCTCGGGATCTCCGCGAAGAAGTTCCGCAGCAGGAAGATCGCGAAGGGCAGACCGAAGGCCGTGTGGAAGATGACCACGCCGAAGGTCGTCTCGAAGATCCCGACCGCACCGAAGAGCTTGGAGACCGGGACGAGGGCGACCTGCACCGGGACCACCAGCAGCCCCACGACCACCAGGAACCACCAGTCGCGGCCGGGGAACTCCATCCAGGCGAAGGCATACCCGGCCAGTGAACCGATCACGACGACCAGGACGGTCGCCGGGACGGTGATCATGACCGTGCTCAGGAGGGAGTGGGTGATCGTCGGATTGTCCAGCAGCCGGGAGTAGTTGTCGAAGGTGAGCTGGGACGGGGCCGTGAAGACCTTCCACCAGCCGGTCGCCGCGATGTCGTCCGCGCCGCGCAGCGAGGACAGCAGCAGACCGATCGTCGGCATCAGCCAGAACAGGCCCACCAGCACGAGGAAGATCCGCATCGCCCCGCCGCCGGCGCGGGCGGCGAGGCGTGCGCCGAGGGACCGCTCGGCCTTCACCGGAATGTCTTCGGCCGTCGTGCTCGTGGCCGTGGTCGACGCTGTCGTCATCGGCGCCCCTCCTTCCGGATCCGGCGGATGTTGACGTACATCACCGGGAGTACCAGCAGCAGCAGGAGTACGGCGATGGCGCTGCCGATCCCGAGGTCCGCGTCCGTGCCGAACGAGGACCGGTAGAGCTGGAGCGCCAGCACGTTCGCGTCGTCCTGCGAGGACCCCGGCGCGATGATGAAGACCAGGTCGAAGACCTTCAGCACGTTGATCATCAGCGTGACCAGCACCACCACGAGCACGGGCGCGAGCATCGGCACCGTGATCCGGCGGAACACCTGCCACTCGTTCGCGCCGTCCACCCGGGCCGCTTCGAGGAGTTCACGGGGCAGCCCCGCGAGCCCCGCCGCGATCAGCACCATCGCGAACCCGGCCCACATCCAGACGTAGGAACCGATGATCCCGGGGGTGACGAGGGTCGGGCCGAGCCACTCGACGCCGTTGTACGGCTCCTTGAAGTTCGAGGCGGGGAGCCGGAGTCCGGCGCCGTCCGCCGACGCGGGCAGGGTGAACGTACCGTCCGCCGCCGCCGTCGCCGAGGCGACCACCTTGCCGCCCTTGACCGCCTCGACCTCGATGCCCTTGAGCCCCAGCTCCTTGGCGTCGATGACATTGGGCCGGCCGCCACCGCCCTTGGTGAAGTCCAGCCACGCGGTGCCGGTGATCTCGCCGTCCGCCGCCGCGGCGGCCTTCGCGGGCTTCGCGTCCTTCGGCATGTTCGCCGGAATCACACCGACCAGCGGCAGCTGCACGGGCTGCCCGGCCCGTACCGGCGCCTTGGTGACGAAGGAACCGCCGTCGCCCGCCTTGAGCGGGTGGACGGGCAGCGGATGTGCCTTCGGGTACCCCGCCGACTCGGAGAACGTGTCGTGCACACCCACCCATACGGCGTTGGCGACCCCGCGCTCCGGAGCGGCGTCGTACACCAGCCGGAAGATGATGCCGGCGGCGAGCATGGAGATCGCCATCGGCATGAAGACGACCAGCTTGAACGCCGTGCCCCAGCGGATCCGCTCCATGAGCACCGCGAAGATGAGCCCGAGGGCCGTGGAGACCGTCGGCGCGAGCACGACCCAGATCGCGTTGTTCTTGACCGCCGTACGGATGGTGTCGTCCGTGAACAGCGCCTTGTAGTTGTCGAGTCCGGCGAAGCCCGTACCCGCCTGGTCGAGGAACGACCGGTAGACGGAGTACACGATCGGATAGACCACGAGCGCGCCCAGCAGTACCAGCGCGGGTGCCAGGAAGAGGGCCGCGAAGAACCGGCGGGTGCCGGTCACGCTCCGGCGGCTGCGTCCCGGGCCGCCGGACGGCGGATCGGACGGCTTCCTGGGCGCGGGCACCGAGGGCTCCGCGGACGATTGCTTGTCGGCGGGGGGCACCGCGTCGGCGCCCCCCGCTGCGGCTGTCGTCATCCCGTCAGCTCTTGTACGCCTTGGCCGCGTCGGACTCCAGCTTCGCTTGAGTCCCCGCGATGTCCTTCGGGTTCTTCAGGAAGTCCTGGAGGGTCTTCCATTCGCCCTTGCCGGGCGTCCCGCCGAACGACTGCGGCGCCTGGTCGGACATGTCGAACCGGACGGAGTCACCGGCCGAGATCAGCGCCTGCGCCATCGTGCGCTGCACCTCGTTCGGGTACGCGGAGGCGTCCAGGGTCTTGTTCGGCGAGATGAACCCGCCCTGCTCGGCCATGATCTTCGCAGCGTCGGCCGAGGCCAGCCAGGTCAGCAGGGCCTGGGCGCCTTTGCCGTCCTTCAGCGCCACCGCGGCGTCGCCGCCGGTCACGACGGGGGACTCGGCGCCGACCGCCGGGAACGGGAACACCTTGGCGTCCGTCCCGATCTTCGCCTTCGTCTGCGCGATGTTGACGCCCACGAAGTCGCCCTCGAAGACCATCGCGGCCTTGGGCTGGTCACCGCCGGTGAACGTCTGGGTGACCGAGGCGGGGAACTCCGTCTGCAGGGCGCCGTCGGCGCCGCCCGCGATCAGCGAGGGCTTGCCGAAGAGCTGCGCGAGCGTGGTCAGCGTGTCCTTGACGGACGGGTCCGTCCACTTGATCTTGTGCTGGGCCAGCTGGTCGTACTTCTCCGGACCGGCCTGGGAGAGGTAGATGTTCTCGAACCAGTCGGTCAGCGTCCAGCCGTCCGCGCCACCGACCGAGACCGGGGTGACACCCGAGGCGGAGACCGTCTCGGCCGTCTTCAGGAAGTCCTTCCAGGTCTTCGGCTCGGCCGCGCCCGCGTTCTCGAACGCCTTGGCGTTGTACCAGATCAGGGACTTGTTGGCGGCCTTGAAGTAGATGCCGTACTGGGTGCCGTCGACCGCGCCGAGGTCCTGCCAGACCTTCGAGTAGTTCTTGGCCAGCTGGGCCTTGGCCTCGGGGCCGACCGGCTTCGCCCACTTCTTCTGGGCGGCCTGCTGGATCGCGCCGACCTGCGGGATCATCGCGACGTCCGGCGGCTGACCTCCCGCGATCTTCGTACCGAGGAAGTTGACGATCGGGTCCTGCGCCGGGACGAAGGTGACCTTCGCGCCCGTGCGGTTCTCGAACTCCTTGAGGACCTTGACGAAGTTGGCCTGCTCGGCACCGGTCCAGACGGCCGCGACCGAGAGCTTCTCGCCGTCCAGCTTGGGCAACACGACGCTGGAAGGGCTCCCCTTGCCGCTCCCCGAGCTCTTGGCCGGTTTGTCCTTTCCGCCGTCGTCACTGCAACCGGTGAGGGCCAGTGCGCCGACGGCGGTGAACACCGCGGCGGCCCTGCTGATCCGAAGGGTTGTGCGCATTGCTTCCCCGTCTCTCACATCGTTGTGTGCGCACAGTCCTACGCCCGGTGCACGGACGCCGCAATACCGCTTCTCGTGTCAACTCCTTGATCGTGATGGGCTCGTGACGCGATGTCAGTGGATGTCCGGACCCGGTCTCCCTCAGGAGTGGACGGGCCCGAACGGGGCTATCGGCTCGGCGTTCACCGAACGGGCCGCCCACTCCAGCGCACTGGCCAGCAGCGCCAGGTCGGTCGGTCCGTTGCCCAGCTCACGGACCGGGCGCCGGGTCGGCGGATCGCCCATCCGCTCCCACTCCAGCGGCACGACGGTGGGCCGCAGCGTGGCGGTGCGCGGGATGCGACCGGTCACCCGGCCGCCCTGGAACGGCGTCACCCGCCCGTCGGGATGCCCGAGCCTGCCCCGTCCGGGCGCCGGGCCCTCCGGCGACGGCGGGACCACCGGTGCGTCCAGCACGATGCGCAGCCGGGCCCCGTGGGCCAGGTCCGTGTCCTCCGTACGGTCCGGGCGGGCGGACGCCGCGACCAGGTGGACGCCCAGCCGGCCGCCCTCCCTCGCCACCGCCTCCAGGGCCCGCACCACCGAACCCGCGGCGGGGCGGCCGGGGCTGCCGAGCGCCGGGGCGACCAGCGCGTCGAAGTCGTCGACCAGGACGACGAGCCGGGGCAGCGGGGACGGCCCGGGGTCCGAGGAGCGGGCGGCGGGGCGCAGCCGGAGCGTCCCGCTCATCGGGGCGTCCACGTCACCGCGCTGTTCCGCGGTGGTCGGCGGGCGCTGGCCGACCATCCGCCGCGCCACCTCGTGCCGGTGGTGCCATTCGGCGAAGTCGTACGGGCCGAGCAGCTCGGCGCGGCGCTTCAGCTCACCGCCCAGCGCCTGGGCGAACTCCCGCATCCGCACCGGATCGGAGGCCACCAGGTGCGTGAACGCGTGCGGGAGCTCGGTGCAGGGGCGAAGGCCCTCGCCGCGGTCGCCGCCCGCGCCGTCGACCAGCAGGATGCCCAGCAGGTCGGGCCGGGCCGCCGCGGCGAGCGAGGCGGCGACGGCCCGCAGCAGCTCCGTGCGTCCGCTGCCGGCCGGTCCCTCGATGAGGAGGTGGGGACCCTCCTCCGCCAGATCCACGCTGACCGCGCCCCGCGGCCCGGCCCCGAGCACCACCACGGGCCGCCCGACGGCCGCGGGGGCGGCGGCGGGTGTGCCGGTGTCCGGGTCGGCGCCCGCGTCCGCTGCCGCCCCGGCGGCGGTGCGTCCGGCCGCGGCGGCGCTCTCGGCGCCTCGCGCGGCGACCCGGGGAGTGTCGCCGCCGCGCGGCCCGCTGACCCGGTTCGAGCCGCGTCCGGACCCGGCGGAACGGAGACTGTCGGCGCCCTGGACGTCGGCGGCGCGGTCACCGTCGCCGGCCCAGGAACCGGTCCCGGTCCCGGGTACGGTCCGCGAACTCGGGTTGTCCCCGGGCGAACTGCCGTACCGCTGCCCGCCGACCCGGCCCGCGGAACCGCCGGGATACGGGGCGCGCCCGGAGTCGGGGTACGGGGTGCGGCCCGAGTCCGGGTACGGGGTGCGGCCGGAGCCGGGGTTGTCGTGGCCGTCGCCGGGGGCGAGGGGGTGGCCAGGGGTGCCGATGTGGGTGGCGTTCTCGCTGCCGGGGTACGGGGTGCGGCCCGAGCCGGGGGCGTATCCGCCCGCGCCGTCCGGGCCCGGCGCGGCGCCCCTGCGCTGGGCGCCCACGCGGGGACCCGCGCCGCGCGGATACTCCGTACGGCCCGAACCGCGGGTGCCCGCATCGGCGCCGTCGTCCGCGCCGCCGCCCGCCGGTCCGCCCGTCCAGCGGCCCGAGCCGCGCACCGTGGCGCCGGGCTGGTCGTCCGCGGTGGAGGCCCAACGGGCCATCAGGGAGGCCGGGGTGGCACGGGCCAGGCCCAGCTCGTCCAGCAGACGGGCGGTGGTCGGCACCGAGGCCGTCGCCGATCGGCCGTGGGCCGTGGCCGAACCCTCCGTTCGCAACGGGGCCAGCGCCCGGCCGAACCGCTCGGCCCAGTGCGCCGACACCGCGTCCACCGCGGCGACCGTGCCGCGGCCCGCGGCCCGGCCGTCCGCCGTCCGCAGCAGCCGCAGGGCCGTCGCCACATCGCCGCTCAGCATCGCCACCGCCCCGCACTCGCGGAACGCGATCGAGGCGTGGCAGGCGGCCTCGTACGTCGCCGCGACCGGTGAGGTGGGTGTGGCGGCCGGGGTCTCGGCCAGACAGATCAGATGGATGCCGGCCGCGGCACCGGCGGCGGCCAGCCGGGCGGTGTTCTCGCGCAGCGCCGCCGAGCCCGGGTCGCCGTCGACGATCACCACGGTGTACGGACCCGTGTACCGCTCCGCGGCCTCGGTGACCGTACCCCGGTCCAGGCTCGCCCAGCCGGGCCCGAGCGGACCGTCGTCCAGTCGGCGCACCAGCTCCGTCACGCGGGCGGTGGCCTGTTCGCGGTCGTACGCGAGGAGCAGCCGGCAGTCCTGGCCGTGCATCGGCCGCAGATGGGGCAGCCAGCCGAGCCAGGCCCACTCGCGCCTGCGCTCGTCCGCGCCGCGGGCGCGGTCCGTGCTGATCAGGACGATCTCCAGATCGGCGGGGGAGTGCAGCGCGGCGAGCTGCGCCACCGTGGAACGGGCGAGTCCGGCCAGCCGGGTCCGCGGCCCGGCGAGCCCGAGCGAACCGGCCTCCCGCAGCCCCACCGTCACCGGCACGGCGGGCAGCTCGGCCCGGTCCGTCGTCCCGAGGCGCACCACGAGCGCCTCGGGGTGGGTGGTGCCGCGCTCCCACAGCCGGGGGCCGGGGCCGAGCGCGGTCAGCAGCACGGCCGCCGGGTCGGGCCAGACGCTCTGCGCGGCGGCCCCCGACGGCGCCGCCTGGGCGGCCGGGAACGGCGGCTCGGTCGCGCCCGCGCCGTCGGGCGTCGCCTCGTGCACGGGCTCGCCCCTGTTGCCCGCGAGTCTGCGCGCCCAGGCGCCTATCCCGCCCCGTCGCGGCGTCCCGTCGTCCGGGACGGGGGCGGGGTGCCCGGAGGAGGACGTCCGGCGGGCACCGGTCCGCCCGTCGTCGTCGCTCCCGTACGCGTGACCGGTGCCGGAATCCTCGTGGGGGACGGGCCCGGGGCCGGGGGAGACGGCCGGGGCGTATCCGTGACCGGAGCCGTCGTCGGCTGTGCCGGACACCCGCAGATGACCCTCGCCGTCCGGGGCCGTCGCCAGCGTCGGCGCGGGCGCGCCGGAGGTCAGCCGGAGCGTGGACTCGCCGAGCCGCAGCAGCGCACCGGGCTTCAGCCGGACCGGGCGGTCGCGGACCTCCGTACCGTCGAGCAGGGTGCCGTTGGTGGAGCCGAGGTCGGCCACCGAGACCCGGCCGTCGGTGGAGACCGTCACCGCGCAGTGCAGCCGGGACACATCGGGGTCGTCGAGCGGGACGTCCGCGTCGGTGGAGCGGCCGATCCGGATCCGGCCGCCGTGCAGCAGATGGACCCCGCCCGCGTCCGGCCCCGCGACCACGTGCAGCCGCGCCGGGACGGCGTCGTCCACCGCCTCGTCCTCGCCCGGGACCTGGAGCGAGAGCATCGCTCCGTCCACCAGCGGTGGTTCACCCAGCGCGCACCGCTGGGCATCGAGCCGCTCGCGCCCGGCGAACAGCACCACCGCGCCGCTGCCGAGCGAGCCGTCGGGCCCCAGGACGGCCGCGGCCAGGTTGGACGCCACGGTGGCGAGCGCCGTCCCCGACGGGGCGGTGACCAGCACGTCGCACGCGCGCGCCGGGGTCTGGCCGCTGCGCGGCGCGAGGACGGTCAGCCGGATCTGCATCGCCGTCAGCGGTCCCTTCTGCGCGGGGCGCCGGGCAGGGGAAACGCCCTGTGATTCCCCCCACCCGACACGGACGCGTCGTCCGGTACAGGTTCGTCACGTGCCGCAGGGCTCCCGGCCCCACAGTTCCGTGCTGGAGGCATCCTCGCACCTGCCACTGACAACACGCCCGGGGGTCACCGCTAAGTGATCTTGAAACGTCGGCTGTGCGCCCATAAGTGCCTGCTTGGAACGTCGTCCACGGGGACGGAACCGTTCCGGAAGGGCGTCCGAAACGGTTCGTCGCACACGGGTGCGGCAACCATCCGTCCGATGTGAGCGTCTTGTCCCGCGACCGGCCGGTGCCTCCTCGGGGCGGCATCCGGCCAACGGCGGACAGGGCGACGAAGGCAACCGGACGGAGCTGCCAGGCCCCGCCGGACAGGCCCTAGAGTAGGCGGAACTCCCGGGCGGATCCGGGAGCACCGCAATCACCACGATCTGCAGGGAGCGCATGACGTGCGGCCGGTAGGCAGCAAGTACCTCCTGGAGGAGCCGCTGGGACGCGGCGCCACGGGCACCGTCTGGCGTGCCCGCCAGCGGGAGACCGCGGGCGCCGAGGCGGCTGTCGCCGGCGAGCCCGGCGAGACCGTGGCGATCAAGGTCCTGAAGGAGGAGCTCGCCAACGACGCCGACATCGTGATGCGGTTCCTGCGCGAGCGCTCCGTGCTGCTCCGGCTCACCCACGAGAACATCGTGCGCACCCGCGACCTGGTCGTCGAGGGCGACCTCCTCGCCCTCGTCATGGACCTGGTCGACGGACCCGACCTGCACCGCTACCTCCGCGAGAACGGCCCGCTCACCCCGGTCGCCGCCGCACTGCTCACCGCGCAGATCGCCGACGCGCTCGCCGCCAGCCATGCCGACGGCGTCGTCCACCGCGACCTGAAGCCCGCCAACGTCCTGCTCGACGAGCGCGACGGCCAGATGCACCCGATGCTCACCGACTTCGGCATCGCGCGCCTGGCCGACTCCCCGGGGCTCACCCGGACCCACGAGTTCGTCGGTACGCCCGCCTACGTGGCGCCCGAGTCCGCCGAGGGCCGCCCGCAGACCTCCGCCGTCGACATCTACGGCGCGGGCATCCTGCTGTACGAGCTGGTCACCGGCCGCCCGCCGTTCGCCGGCGGCACCGCCCTCGAAGTGCTGCACCGGCACCTCAGCGAGGAGCCCCGCCGCCCCAGCACCGTCCCGGCCCCGCTGTGGACGGTGATAGAGCGCTGCCTGAGCAAGGACCCCGACCGGCGGCCCAGCGCCGAGAACCTGGCCCGCGGCCTGCGCGTCGTCGCGGAGGGCATCGGCGTGCACGCCAGTTCCGCCCAGATCGCCGCGGCCGACGGCGTGGGCGCCCTGCTCGCACCCGATCCGGCGCCCGCGGCCGTTCCGGAGACCCCCGGCACGGCGGACCCGACGCAGGTGCTGCCGAGCAACGCGGGCTCGTACGACCCCAACGCCGCCACCAGCCTCATGCAGCACGCTCCCGGCCAGGGCCAGGCGGGCGGGCACGCCGACCCGACCTCGGTCATGCCGCCCGTGCCGCCGCGCCCGGACGGCTCTCCGCAGCCCGAGGGGCCGCACCCCTGGCAGTCCCAGCTCCAGGCGGCCCGCGACCGTAACGAGCAGACCCAGGTCCAGTACCTCGACCCGGGCCAGGACCCGCTGCGCCGCCGCCCCCAGCGCGCCCAGCCTCAGCAACCACAGCACCAGCAGCCACAGCCGCAGCGGCGGCAGCCGCCTCCGCAGCATCAGCAGTACCAGCAGCCGCAGCAACAGCAGTACCCCCAGCACCACCACCAGCAGCAGTACCAGCCGCAGCCCCAACAGCAGCCCCAGCGCCAGCAGTACGCGCCCCCGCAGCAACCGGTGGCGCCCCAGCCGCCGGCCCCGCGTCAGCCCCGCGAGCCGAGGCAGCGCAGCGCCAACCCGATGAGGATCCCCGGCCTCGGCTGCCTCAAGGGCTGTCTGTTCACCGTGGTGCTGCTGTTCGTCGCGGGCTGGCTGATCTGGGAACTGACCCCGTTGCAGGACTGGATCGGCCAGGGCAAGAGCTACTGGCAGGCGATCAGCGACACGGTCTCCACCGTCACCGACTGGATCTCGAAACTGGGCGGCAGCAGCGACGGCGGCGGCAACACCAACCCCTGAGCAGCCGCACCACCATCAACTCTGTAGCTATATCGACTTCCGCGGGCCAGTTTCCACCGCATATCGCCCGCGGAAGTGAAGGTTGGCACCATCCCGGGCACTCAACCCCCCGGCCGACGCGTAACTTTGTCGACCGGGGGTCATGAGCGACGGTCCATCGCCAGCCGCTGAGGGAGCAGTCTTGGCACGGAATATCGGCAGCCGGTACACCGCACACCAGATCCTGGGGCGCGGCAGCGCCGGCACGGTCTGGCTCGGCGAAGGGCCCGAGGGCCCGGTGGCCATCAAGCTGCTCCGCGAGGACCTCGCGTCAGACCAGGAACTCGTCGGCCGCTTCGTCCAGGAGCGCACCGCCCTGCTCGGTCTCGACCATCCCCATGTCGTCGCCGTCCGCGACCTCGTGGTGGACGGCAACGACCTGGCACTGGTCATGGACCTGGTACGCGGCACCGACCTGCGCACCCGCCTCGACCGCGAACGCCGCCTCGCGCCCGAGGCCGCCGTGGCGATCATCGCGGACGTCGCCGACGGCCTCGCCGCCGCACACGCCGCCGGCGTGGTCCACCGCGACGTCAAGCCGGAGAACATCCTGCTCGACATGGAGGGCCCGCTCGGACCCGGCGGCTCGCACCCGGCGCTGCTCACCGACTTCGGCGTGGCCAAGCTGATCGACACCCCGCGCCGCACCAAGGCCACCAAGATCATCGGTACGCCGGACTACCTGGCCCCCGAGATAGTCGAGGGGCTGCCGCCGCGCGCCGCCGTCGACATCTACGCCCTCGCCACGGTCCTGTACGAACTCCTCGCCGGCTTCACGCCCTTCGGCGGCGGACACCCCGGCGCCGTCCTGCGCCGCCACGTCACGGAGGCGGTCGTACCGCTCCCCGGCATCCCCGACGAGCTCTGGCAGCTCCTGGTCCAGTGCCTGGCCAAGGCCCCCGCCTCCCGGCTGCGCGCCTCCGAGCTCGCGGCCCGGCTGCGCGAGCAGCTCCCGCAGCTGGCCGGCATCCCGCCGCTCGACGTGGACGAGCCGGACGCCGAGCCGGAACCCCAGGCGTACGACGAGCAGCAGTACACCCCCGCCCCCGAGGAACCCCGCCGCCGCGGCGCGGTCCCGCTGGTACCCGGCTCGTCCGCCGACTCCAACCGCGACACCCACACGAGCATGCGCGTCCCGGCCCCCGACGAACTCTCCGGCGGCCCCCGCGGCACGGCCAGGGCCCCCCGCTCCCCGGGCACGCCCCGCCCCGGCTCGGCCCGCAACAAGTCCGCCGCCGTCCGCAAGCGCCGCCTCACGCTGGGCGCCGCGGCCCTGGTACTGGTGGTGGCGCTGGGCGTGGGCGGCTGGCTGGCGCTGAGCGGCGACGACGAGGGCGCACCCGCCCAGGACACGGGGAACTCGGCGCCGGGCACGCCCTGACCCGAGGGCCCGCGAGGGCGCCGCGCACGTGATCGCCGGGACGTGATCATGCGGCCCGAGGAACGTCCGTGCCGACAGCCGTTACGCTGGACCCGTGGCAGTCGTCGATATTTCCGAAGAGCTGAAGTCCCTCTCCTCGACCATGGGGTCGATCGAGGCCGTCCTGGACCTGGATGCGCTGAGGGCGGACATCGCCGCGCTCGAGGAGCAGGCGGCCGCGCCTTCCCTCTGGGACGACCCCGAGGCGGCGCAGAAGATCACCAGCAAGCTTTCGCACCTCCAGGCCGAGGTCCGCAAGACCGAGGCCCTCCGCAACCGGATCGACGATCTCGAAGTCCTCTTCGAGCTCGCCCAGGACGAGGGCGACGCCGATGCCCTGGCCGAGGCGGAGTCGGAGCTGGAGTCCGTCCGCAAGGCGCTGGACGAGATGGAGGTCCGTACTCTCCTGTCCGGCGAGTACGACTCCCGCGAGGCCCTGGTCAACATCCGGGCCGAGGCCGGTGGCGTGGACGCGGCGGACTTCGCCGAGAAGCTCCAGCGCATGTACATCCGCTGGGCCGAGCGGCACGGCTACAAGACCGAGGTCTACGAGACGTCGTACGCGGAAGAGGCCGGCATCAAGTCGACCACCTTCGCCGTCCAGGTGCCGTACGCCTACGGCACGCTCTCCGTCGAGCAGGGTACCCACCGGCTCGTCCGGATCTCGCCCTTCGACAACCAGGGCCGCCGCCAGACGTCCTTCGCGGGCGTCGAGGTGCTGCCGGTGGTCGAGACGACCGACCACATCGAGATCGACGAGTCCGAGCTGCGCGTGGACGTGTACCGCTCCTCGGGCCCCGGTGGTCAGGGCGTCAACACCACGGACTCCGCGGTCCGTCTGACCCACCTCCCGACCGGCATCGTCGTCTCCTGCCAGAACGAGCGCTCGCAGATCCAGAACAAGGCGTCCGCGATGAACGTCCTCCAGGCGAAGCTCCTTGAGCGCCGCCGCCAGGAGGAGCAGGCCAAGATGGACGCCCTCAAGGGCGACGGCGGCAACTCCTGGGGCAACCAGATGCGGTCGTACGTCCTGCACCCGTACCAGATGGTCAAGGACCTGCGTACGGAGTTCGAGATGGGCAACCCGGAAGCGGTCTTCAACGGCGAGATCGACGGCTTCCTCGAGGCGGGCATCCGCTGGCGCAAGCAGCGGGAGAAGTAGGAAGAAACAAGCGTTCACGGCGGTGCCGGAAACCCCACGGGGTCTCCGGCACCGCCGTTTTCGTCGGGGCGACCTCATGACCCGGCCGCCCCCGAAGGGGAGTTGGGGCTCCTGGTTGCGCGGGAGCTGTGGCGAGTGCGTCACAGTCGTGATTCCGAATGAAGGTCAACTGCGAACAAACCAGTACATATTGCACGGAACGGCCTTGACGTAGTCCTTAACTGTGGACAGGGTGCTAGGGCAGCATGCGTATGTCTGGGACGGGTGTGAACGGGGGCGGGCGGCATGACCACGGCTCTGTGTGGCGCCGTTCGGAGCGAACTCCGGAGAGCCGGGGCCCGCATATGGCTGCTCCACTGACGAGAACAGCTACTGGGGGTAGCAGCACATGACGAAGAAGACGCGAGTCCGCGTCGCGCGGATCGCCGCGGGTGCGGTCATCGCCGCGGGCGCCTCGCTCACCGCCGCCGGTGCAGCTTCGGCGGTCGGCATTGGCGTCGACCTCGGCGTCGTGTCCACGAAGGCCGAGGTCGACGAGGGCGGTCTGGGCATCGACGCCGACATCAAGGGTCCGCAGGGCGATTCCGACGGCGGTGGCCCGGGCGGTGTCGACGAGGGACAGACGTCCGGCACCGGCACGTCGGGCACGGAGGGTTCTTCCGGCACCGAGGGCACGTCGGGCACGGAAGGCACGTCCGGCACGTCGGGTACGGAGGGTTCTTCCGGCACCGAGGGCACGTCGGGCACGGAGGGCACGTCCGGCACGTCGGGTACGGAGGGTTCTTCCGGCACCGAGGGTACGTCGGGTACGGAGGGTTCTTCCGGTAACTCGGGTACGTCCGGTAACTCGGGTACGGAGGGTTCTTCCGGTAACTCGGGTACGGAGGGTTCTTCGGGTAACTCGGGTTCTTCCGGTAACTCGGGTACGGAGGGTTCTTCGGGTAACTCGGGTACGTCCGGTAACTCCGGCACGGAGGGTTCTTCCGGTAACTCGGGTACGTCCGGCACGTCCGGCACGTCGGGCACCTCCGGCAACGGTGGCAACGGTTCCTCCGGCACCTCCGGCAACGGTGGTACCACCGGTAACGCCTCCACCGGCTCCACCACCGGCGGCGACGACGCCAACACCTGCACCGTCGACCTCGACGGCGCGAAGTGCGCGAACAACACCACCCCCGACTCCGCCGGCAACCAGCCGGTCGAGCAGGGCAAGGGCAAGGACGAGCTCGCCGAGACCGGTGCCGCCGAGACCACGTTCCTGCTGGTCGGCGCCGCGACGATGATCGCCGGAGGCATCGGCTTCCGGATCCTGCCGCGCCTGATGAACGGCCGTACGGTCGCCTAAGGGTCACCCGCGGTAACAACTGCACAGCTACGCACAGAGGGGCCCGGGACGCCGATCGGCATCCCGGGCCCCTCCGCGTACACGTACCGGCGCCTGCGGGCCGACAGGCTGGGCGCGCGGCTACACGGTCTGGTGCGCCAGCAGCGCCAGCGCGCCCAGCAGCACCACCAGCAGGGCCACGAGCATCACCGGGTTCAGCCCGGCGAACATTCCCTGCTCCTGTTCCTGCTGCAGCCGCGCGCGGCTTGCCCGGCAGACGGGGCAGCGGCCCTCGTTGACGGGCGCCGCGCAGTTCGCGCACACCAGTCGGTCATAGGTCATGCGCTTTCCTCCTCCCGCGCGGCGGAGCCGCATACGCTCTGTCTCCGCACAACGCTCATGGAAACGCAACCGTTCCCCCTACCACTGTGCCAGCTCGCGCGGATTTCGGCGCGGCCCGCCGGAGATCACCCGTTCCGTCGCACTTCGGACCCGCTATCGGCCGGTACCGTTCCGCCATAAATCGCCCATCCCCGGACGCGCGCCTGCACGCCTCAGTCCGGTTCGCGTATGGTCACGCACACCTACTCCCGGCCGACCGTGGTGCATCCGTGATCCGATTCGACAACGTCTCCAAGACCTACCCGAAGCAGAGCCGTCCCGCTCTACGGGATGTGTCTCTCGATATCGAGAAGGGCGAGTTCGTCTTCCTGGTGGGCTCATCCGGCTCCGGCAAGTCCACCTTCATGCGACTCATCCTCCGCGAGGAACGCGCCAGCCAGGGCATGGTTCACGTCCTGGGCAAGGACCTCGCGCGCCTGTCCAACTGGAAGGTGCCGCACATGCGCCGCCAGCTGGGCACGGTGTTCCAGGACTTCAGGCTCCTTCCCAACAAGACCGTTGCGGAGAACGTGGCGTTCGCGCAGGAGGTCATCGGCAAGCCGCGCGGTGAGATCCGCAAGGCGGTGCCCCAGGTTCTCGACCTGGTCGGCCTCGGTGGCAAGGAGGACCGGAGGCCCGGTGAGCTCTCCGGTGGTGAGCAGCAGCGCGTGGCGATCGCGCGGGCGTTCGTGAACCGCCCCATGCTGCTGATCGCGGACGAGCCGACCGGCAACCTCGACCCGCAGACCTCCGTCGGCATCATGAAGCTGCTGGACCGGATCAACCGGACCGGCACCACCGTGATCATGGCGACCCACGACCAGAACATCGTCGACCAGATGCGCAAGCGCGTCATCGAGCTGGAGCAGGGCCGTCTCGTACGTGACCAGGCCCGCGGCGTCTACGGCTACCAGCACTGAGCATCGAGCACTGAAAGGACGCCATGCGCGCCCAGTTCGTCCTGTCGGAGATCGGCGTCGGCCTCCGTCGCAACCTCACGATGACCTTCGCCGTCGTCGTCTCCGTCGCCCTCTCGCTCGCCCTGTTCGGCGGCGCGCTGCTCATGCGCGAGCAGGTCAGCACGATGAAGGACTACTGGTACGACAAGGTCAACGTCTCGATCTTCCTCTGCAGCAAGAGCGATGTGACCTCGACGCCCAAGTGCGCCAAGGGTGCTGTGACCGCGGAGCAGAAGAAGGAGATCGAGGGCGACCTCCACAAGATGGACGTCGTCGACACGGTCACGTACGAGTCGGCCGACCAGGCGTACAAGCACTATCAGGACCAGTTCGGCGACTCGCCCATGGCGAGCAACATCACGCCGGACCAGATGCAGGAGTCGTTCCGGGTCAAGCTCCACGACCCGAAGAAGTACAAGGTCGTCGCCACCGCCTTCGCCGGCCGTGACGGGGTGCAGTCCGTCCAGGACCAGAGAAGCATCCTGGACAACCTCTTCCAGCTGATGAACGGCATGAACGTGGCCGCCCTCTTCGTGATGGCGCTGATGCTGGTCATTGCGCTGATGCTGATCGTGAACACCGTCCGGGTGTCCGCGTTCAGCCGACGGCGCGAGACGGGCATCATGCGGCTCGTCGGCGCCTCCGGCTTCTACATCCAGATGCCGTTCATCATGGAGGCCGCGTTCGCCGGTCTCATCGGCGGTGTCCTGGCCTGTGTGATGCTGCTGGCCGGCCGGTACTTCCTGATCGACGGCGGACTGGCACTCCAGAGCAAACTGAACCTGATCGACTTCATCGGCTGGGACGCGGTCTTCACCAAGCTGCCCCTGGTCCTGGCAATCGGCCTGCTGATGCCCGCCGTTGCCGCGCTCTTCGCACTCCGCAAGTACCTCAAGGTGTGACATGCGCCCCCTGGGCGCGCGGCCAACCGGCCGTGCGCCCAGGGGGCGTTGTCCTAGACTCGGCGACATGTCGGGCCCCACGCAGTGTTTCGGGCCCCGCGGCGTGCGCCGCGGGGCGGCCCTGACATTGGTTTTCGCGAGCGTGCTGGCCACCGGAGCGGTCACCGGCGCGCTGCCACGCGGCAGCGCGAAGTCCGAGGACTTCGCGACCCGTTCCGTGGCCTCCACCGTCGACCGCGACGAGGTGGCCGACGCCGCCGCCCGAGCCGTGGCCGACGGCAAGTCCGGCAAGGAGGCGGCCGAGGAGGTCGTCAGCCGCAGCGGCGACCGCTGGGGCGCGGTGTACGACGAGCGGCAGTACGAGGAGTTCGAGCAGGCCCTGGACGGCTCGTACACCGGCGTCGGGCTCGCCGCGAAGCGCTCCGCCGACGGGCTGGTCGAGGTGGCCCGGGTGCAGCCCGGCGGCCCCGCCGACCGGGCCGGCATCGAGCCGGGCGACCTGCTCCGTACGGTCGACGGCCACCGGGTCGACAGGCGCCCCGTCGCCGAGGTCGTCGCCCTGCTGCGCGGAGACCGTACGGAGGCCGTCGCGGGCAGCACCGTCGTCCTGGGCGTCGAGCGCGGCGCCGGCCTGCGGACCGAGACGCTGCGCCGGGCCAGGCTCACCACCGAGGCCGTGACCGTGCGACGGATCGGACCGACCCGTTCCGTCTCCTCCTCCGCCTCTCCCGATTCCTCCGGCTCCTCCGATTCCTCCGGCTCCTCCGGGGCCGTCATGATCGAGGTCGACTCGTTCACCAGGGGCTCGGGCGCCAAGGTCCGTGACGCGGTCCGGGACGCACCGTCGGACGCCGGGGTGCTCCTCGACCTCCGCGGCAACTCCGGCGGACTGGTCACCGAGGCCGTCACCGCCGCCTCCGCCTTCCTGGACGGCGGCCTGGTCGCCACGTACGACGTGCACGGTGAGCAGCGCGCCCTCTACGCACAGCCGGGCGGCGACACCGACCGGCCCCTCGTCGTCCTGATCGACGGTGGAACGATGAGCGCCGCCGAGCTCCTCACCGGCGCACTCCAGGACCGGGGCCGCGCCGTCACCGTCGGCTCGCGGACCTTCGGCAAGGGTTCGGTCCAGATGCCCAGCAAGCTCCCGGGCGGCTCGGTGGCCGAGCTGACCGTCGGCCACTACCGCACCCCGGCGGGCAGAGGCGTCGACGGCCGGGGCATCACCCCGGACCTCGCGGTCGGCTCCGGGGCCGAGCAGCGGGCCGAGACAGTATTGAGTGGCCTCGGGGGTGGGTCGTAGTGCGAAAATGGCCGCACTATGGCTAAGGAAAAGGACACAGGGCGCAAGCTCATCGCGCAGAACAAGAAGGCGCGGCACGACTACCACATCCTCGACACCTACGAGTGCGGCCTCGTACTCATGGGCACCGAGGTCAAGTCGCTGCGGCTGGGCCGGGCCTCCCTGGTGGACGGCTTCGTCCAGATCGACAGGGGCGAGGCATGGCTGCACAACATCCACGTGCCCGAGTACGTGCAGGGCACCTGGACCAACCACTCGGCCAAGCGGAAGCGCAAGCTGCTGATGCACCGGGCCGAGATCGACAAGCTGGAGTCGAAGTCGGGCGAGACGGGCCACACGATCGTGCCGCTCGCGCTGTACTTCAAGGACGGCCGGGTCAAGGTCGAGATCGCGCTCGCCAAGGGCAAGAAGGAGTTCGACAAGCGGCAGACCCTGCGCGAGAAGCAGGACCTGCGGGAGACCAACCGCGCGGTCTCGGCGGCGCGCAGGCGCCAGCGGAGCGCGTAGGGCGGGGCTCCGCCGGGCGCCGGCAGGAATAGGCTGGCATCGTCGTGCGTTGGTCACGTACGATGGCACTGCACTCCACAGCGGGTGCGCGCATTTGATAAAACAACATGGGGATGATCGGTTTCGACAGCGGATGTCGAAGCAGGGGAAGCGTGTCGAGGAAGCGGCAATGATCTCGTAAACCATATGTCGCAACCAATAATCGCCAACACCAAGCGCGATTCCTTCGCCCTCGCTGCCTAAGTAGCGACTTGCGAAGTGTCAGCCCGGGGGTGATCCCGACCCGGATCCTGGCATCATCAAGGGATCTAAACTTCTAGACCCGGTCACGGGGCCTGGAAGGAAATCAAACAGTGGCTGAGCCCGTCGGAGACTTGTTCGCGTGATCTCCGGGGCTGAGAAAAGCGCAGCGAACTGCACACGGAGAAGCCCTGATTCTGCACCGTTGGACGCGGGTTCGATTCCCGCCATCTCCACAATTCCCATGTGAACGAGGACCCCGTTGCCCACCGGCAACGGGGTCCTCGTTCTTGTGCCGGTCATCGGCTCCGGGGAGTCCGGACCCCGGCCGCCGCGACGGTCAGGGCCAGTGCCGCCGCGCAGACCGGTACGACGTACCCCGTCACCTGTCCCGTGTGCTCCACCATCCAGCCGCCGGTCGCCGAACCCGCGGCGATGCCGCCCAGCAGTGCGGTCACGGCCAGCGTCATGCCCTCGTTCAACTGGCCCTCCGGGGTGAGGCGTTGCACCAGGGTCATGCCGGTGACCATGGTCGGGGCCGTCGCCGCGCCGGCCAGGAGCAGGGCGCCGGCGAGGGCGAGCAGGGAATCGGTCGAGGCGGTGGCGAGCAGGGGCAGGGACATCAGCGCCGTCATCCCCGTCAGGCAGATCAGCAGCCGGCGACGGATGTCCGCGGCCGGGCGCAGCGACCCGTAGAGCAGCCCCGCCACGCACGATCCGGCCGCCTGGAGGGCGAGGATCGCGCCCCCGGCGTGAGCGATGGTGATGACCTCCATCGCACCGAAGACCGCGCCGGTGGCGAGGAAGGCGGCGAGCAGCGCCGGCATGCCCCGGGTGCGGAGCGGGGAGCCCGCGTGGGTGCGGGGCGCCACCGGTGGTTCGGTGGCGCGCTGGGCGGCGAAGATCAGTACGCCGGTCATCAGCAGGATCGCCCCGACGAGTGTTCCGGCCTCCGGGAAGAGCGCCGCGCACAGCAGCGCGGCGAGGGCCGGGCCGAGCATGAAGCAGAGTTCGTCCGCGGCCTGTTCGAAGGAGTTCGCGGTGTGCAGGGCGGCCGGGTCGTCCCGGTGCAGATGGGCCCAGCGGGCCCGGGACATCCCGCCGGTGTTGGGCGTGGTGGCGGTCGCGGCGTAGGAGGCGAAGAGGGTCCAGGTCGGGGCGCCGTAGTGCACGCAGAGCAGCAGGGCCAGCGAGCCGAGCGCGGCGATCGCGGTGGCGGGCACCGCGACCCTGGCCTGTCCGTACCGGTCGACGAGCCGGGCCGTCCAGGGGGCGACCACCGCAGTGGCGGCGAGGCCGGTCGCGGTGACGGCTCCGGCCAGGGCGTACGAGCCGCGCGAACCGGCGATCATGATGACCGCGCTGACGCTGAACATCCCCATGGGCAGCCGGGCGAGGAGATTGCCCGCGGTGAAGGCGCGGGCGCCCGGGGTGGCGAGCAGCCTGCGGTACGGGTTGGTGGACGCCCGCCGGGCGGGGGCGGTGCGCGGGGCGATGACCAGCAGGTCACCGGAGACGGCGAGCATGGGGGCGGTGGACGGTGTTCTCTCGTACGGCATGGATCCACCCTCGGGGCGCACGGTCCGCGGGGTCCAACACCTTCTCCGTACCGATTAACGCATCTGTGTTGTAAATTCTGGGGGTGGCCTCCTTCGCTGCCGATGCGGGCACCCAGACGCATACCCATACCGATCCCCGGCTGCTCCGGGCCTTCGTCGTCGTCGCCGAGGAACTGCACTTCACCCGTGCCGCGGCCCGGCTCTACACCGCGCAGCAGGCGCTGAGCCGGGACATCCGCAGGCTGGAGCGCGAACTGGGCGCCGAGCTGTTCGTACGGACCACCCGGCAGGTCTCCCTCACCCCGGACGGTGACCGGCTCCTCCCTTACGCGCGGCGGGTGCTGGAGGCGCACGACGATCTCGCCGCCGCCTTCGCCGATCCCGCGGTCAGACCGCTCTTCGTCGACCTCAACACCGACGGCATGACGGCCGCCCGCGTCCTCGCCCGCGCACGGGAGCTGGCCCCGGCGTGCGAGCTGATGGCGCGCTTCGAGAGCGGACTCACCTGGGCCGCGGGGGAGATCCTCGCAGGGCGGCTCGACGTCTCGTTCGGCCGCGCCGCCGGACTCGACCCCGCGGTACGGGCACGGCTCGGCGTGCAGCCGGTGCGGTACGAGCCGATGGCCGTGCTGTTCCCCGCCGATCACCCGCTCGCCGCGCACGAGGCCGTCGCGTTGGACGATCTGGCGGGCGAGACCGTCTACGCGGGCGCCGGAAACCCCCGCACCCTGGAGTGGACGGACCTCGCCCGGCTGCTCTTCGCCGAATGGGGCATCGAACTGGCGCCGCCCGTCCCACTCGCGATCGGTGTGGCCGAGTTCCAACGGGTCATGGCCAAGTCGCCGCGCTACCCGATCCTGTGCGTGACCGACTTCCCTCCGATGCCCGGCACCGTGTTGCGACCGCTGGTCCGGCCCGTACCGCTCTCCCCGTTCCTGCTGGTCTGGCGCAAGGGGCTGCGCCACCCCGGCCTCGACGCCCTGCGCGAAGCCGCGGAACAACTGGGTGCCGAGGAGGGCTGGATGGTCCGTCCCGGCGGCAGCTGGCTTCCCGGGCCCGACGCGTCCCTGATGGTGAATCCCGCCTGACCGCGCCGGTCGTCGACCGGGGAGACCGTCAACCGCGCGTATACCTTCGCCGGGCCGGATCCCACCGGGCCCGTGCCCGGGAAGTCGCTGTTCAGCGGCGTCGGGGCAGGATCATGTCCGCTCGGTGTCAGGTGACGTAACGGGCGGGAAATACGGGTGAACCAGCCCTGTCACGCATCATTGGCAGGCTCGCCCCTCGGCATCATCGGGCAGCAGCGGGACGAGAGCCGGGAAGACCACATGCACGAGGACGAACAGCACGGGCCCCTCGCGGGCTTCACCGTCGGGGTCACCGCCGCACGGCGCGCGGAGGAGTTCGGCGCGCTGCTGGAACGACGGGGCGCCACGGTCCTGCACGCGCCCGCCCTGCGGATCGTGCCGCTCGCCGACGACGGCGAACTCCTCGCCGCCACCCGGGCAATCATCGAAACCGTCCCCGACGTGGTCGTCGCCACCACCGCGGTCGGCTTCCGCGGCTGGGTCGAGGCCGCCGGGGGCTGGGGCCTCGGCGACCGGCTGCTGGAGGCCCTGCACGGTACCGAACTGCTGGCCCGCGGCCCCAAGGTCAAGGGCGCCGTCCGGGCCGCCGGGCTGACCGAGGCGTGGTCACCCGCCTCCGAGTCCCTGGCCGAGGTGCAGGACCGGCTCCTGGACGAGGGCGTGGCGGGCCGCCGCATCGCCCTCCAACTGCACGGCGAACCCCTCCCCGGCTTCATCGAGTCGCTGCGCGCCGCGGGCGCCGAGGTCCTCTCCGTACCCGTCTACCGCTGGACGGACCCCGAGGACATCACCCCGCTCGACCGGCTGCTCGACAGCACCCTCGCCCGCGACCTGGACGCGCTCACCTTCACCAGCGCCCCGGCCGCCGCCTCGCTGCTCGGCCGGGCCGAGAAACGCGGACTGCTCCCGGAACTCCTGGGCGCGCTGCGCGACGACGTCCTCGTGGCCTGCGTCGGACCGGTCACCGCCCTGCCGCTGCAGGCCCGCGGCATCGACACCGTCCAGCCGGAACGCTTCCGGATCGCCCCGCTCGTCCAGCTGCTCTGCCAGGAACTCCCCGCCAGGACCCCCGCGTTGCCGGTCGCTGGACATCGGGTCGAGATCCGGGGGCACGCCGTGATCGTCGACGGCGAACCGCGCCCGGTGCCGCCCGCCGGAATGGCGCTGCTGCACACCCTGGCCCGCCGGCCGGGCTGGGTGGTGGCCCGCGCCGACCTGCTGCGCGCACTGCCCGGCGGCGGCACCGACGAGCACGCGGTGGAGACGGCCATGGCGAGGCTGCGTACGGCACTGGGCGCGCCCCGCCTCATCCAGACGGTCGTCAAACGCGGCTACCGGCTGGCGCTGGACCCGGCGGCCACGGACGGCCCGGATGCCGGTCCGGGGAGCGGTCCGGCCTGCTAGGCCCTGTTGTCAGTCCTCCTTGCTAGAACGGAGGCAGGCAGGAAAGGCCATGGAAAGACCAGTGGAAGGGGACCCCGTGGGTACCTGGGGCAGCGGGAATTTCGACAGTGACACGGCTGCGGATCATCTTTTGGGTATCACCGGACGGCTCGTCTCGGAGATCGAGGAGGCGATGGCCGACGACCCGGTCGTCCTGGAGGCCGACGAATACTGGGGCGTCGCCGTGCCGTGCAACGTCGAGCTGCTGTCACTGATCGCGGAGCAGGGCCACGTCGGCGCGAGCGTGCCGGAGGTGGCGGTGGTCGAGGGCTGGAAGAAGAAGTTCATGGACGTGTGGGAGCGGACCATCGACGACCTGGGGCCCAAGCAGGAGTACAAGGAGGACAGACGCGCCGAGCTGATCCGCACCTTCGACCGGCTGACGGCCCTCGCGGAGCGGGAGCACGCGGCGCAGTGAGGGGGCGCGGGGCAGGCGTGGGCCGGAACCGCACCGGCCGTGGGGCCGGAACCGCACCGGGATAGCGTGCGGGGATGATCCAAGACATCCACCGGCTCGACGCGGAGGTACGACTCCGTCCCGCCGCCCCGGCCGACGCCGAGTCCCTCGCCGTTTCGCTGACCCGCAGCCGCGCGTACATGCAGCCCTGGGAGCCCGTGCGGCCCGACTCCTTCTACGCCGAACAGGGGCAGCGGGAGCGGCTGGCCGGGATGTTCGCGGACCGTGACGCGGGGCGTGGGATGTCCTGGGTGCTCGCCGACGAGGCGGATCGCGCGATCGGCGGGTTCAACCTGAACAGCATCGTGCTCGGGCCGTTCCGCAGCGGGACGCTCGGTTACTGGGTCGATGTCGAGTACACGGGCCGCGGCCTGGCCACGACCGCCGTGCAGCGGATCTGCGAGGTGGCCAGGGACGGGCTGCGCCTGCACCGGGTCGAGGCGGGGACGATGGTGGACAACGTCGCCTCGCAGCGGGTGCTCGCCAAGTGCGGCTTCGAGCAGTACGGGACGGCCCCGCGCTACCTCCACATCAACGGAGAGTGGCGCGACCACTTCCTGTTCCAGCGGATCCTGCACGACGGTCCGCCGACGGGCTGAGCACCCGTGGACGGTTACCGGGCACCGGCACGCAGCCGCACATGCCGGTGCCCGTCCAGTGGCCACGGCGGTCGCGCCGGTAGCACCTCCACGAAGTCGTACCCGCTCTTCTCCGCGACCCGGCAGGACGCCTCGTTGCCCAGCTGGTGCATCAGCTCCAGCCGCATCAGCCCGTCCCCGGCGAACGCCTCGAACGCCCAGTCGCCGAGCGCCCCGAGCGCCAGCGGCGCGACCCCCCGGCCGCGGGCGGGCGCCGCCGTCCAGTAGCCGACCTCCCCGCTGCCGGAGCCCGGTGCGGGGTACTTGAGCGCCACGTTGCCGACCAAGGCACCACCGCGGTCGCGGTCCACCACCGCGAAACCGAAGCGGCTGCCGGACTCCCTGCCCTCCTGCTGCGCCCGCAGCCACTGCTCCGCCCCCGCCTCGTCCATGACCTGCGTCAGCAGCGTGGCGCGCATCGCGGGATCGCGGTACGCCTCGATCAGGGCCGGGGCGTCGTCGGCCCGCCAGGGCCGGAGCAGCAGCGGGCCGGCCGAAAGGACGGTGGTACCGAGATCGTTGCTCATGCGGCCACCGTACGGCCCCGCGCACGACGACCCGTGGGGCAGCAGGGGTTCCGGGCGGGCCCCGCGAGGGGCACCCTGGGGGAGACCCACCGGTGACCCGAGGCGGTGACATGCGCATGGCGGCCGGCAAGAGCTCGTGCGACTGGCGGTTCGACTCCGGTCGGCCCTGCCTCGACCTGGTGGCGACAGGGATCGGGACCACTGGCGCATGTGAACTGCTCGACGGCGCCGAGCGGCTCGCCGACTGGCTGGTCGCCGCCGGACTCGTACCGGGCGGCACCCGCCTCGACGCCGTGGACGAGTCCTGGGTGGTGCGCTTCCGGCAGTTGCGTACCGGCGTCGACCGGCTGCTGACGGCCGAGCTCGGCGGCCGCGGCGCCGGGAGCGCCCTGGAACGGGTCAACGCGCTCGCCGCCGGGGCGCCGCCGGGGCTGCGGGCCGTGCGCGGCAGGGGCGGCAAGCTGGTACGGACGCTGAGTGCCGATCCCGAGTGCGGGGCGCTGCTGGCCGCCGTCGCCCGCGACGTCGTGGAACTCCTCACCGACCCCGTGGCACGGGCCGGACTGCGCCGCTGCGAGGCCGACAACTGCCGCCGCTTCTACCTGGACACCTCACGCGGACGCCGTCGCCGCTGGTGCTCCAGCGAGGTGTGCGGCAATCGCGAGCGGGTGGCCCGGCACCGGCGCCGAACGGCGGGCGTGGCGGTGCCGGATGCGCCCGCAGCGGTGCTGGACGCGACCGTTCCGGTGGTGGACGCGACCGTGCCGTAAAGAATCCTGAGGCTGCTTTGAACGGATCGCGGCCCGCCCCCGTATTCGATGACCGAGGAGCTCCACAGGGCCGACCGGGAGGTGCGGGTGCGCAAGGAAGCGGCCGTGGCCGATGACCGTCCGCACAGGGCTCGACACCGCAGCGGGCCGCGCCCATCACCGCATCCGTCGCCGCATTCGTCACCGTCCCTGTCCCTGTCCCCGTCCCCGGAGCCTTCCGCCGTTCCGGACGAGGAGCTGATGCGGGCGCTCTACCGCGAACACGCCGGGCCGCTGTTCGCGTACGTGCTCCGCCTGGTCGCCGGCGACCGGCAGCGCGCCGAGGACGTGGTGCAGGAAACGCTCATCCGCGCCTGGAAGAACGCCGGGCGGCTGGGCGGCGCCACCGGATCGGTCCGCCCCTGGCTGGTGACGGTCGCCCGGCGCATCGTCATCGACGCCCACCGCAGTCGGCAGGCCCGGCCGCCCGAGGTCGATCCCTCGCCGCTGGAGGCCATTCCGGCGGAGGACGAGATGGACAAGGCGTTGTGGCTGATGACGCTCTCCGACGCGCTCGACGATCTGACCCCGGCACACCGGGAAGCCCTGGTCGAGACCTACTTCAAGGGCCGTACGGTCAACGAGGCGGCCGATGTGCTGGGCATCCCGAGCGGGACGGTACGGTCCCGGGTCTTCTACGCACTGCGTTCGATGAAGCTCGCCCTGGAGGAGAGGGGGATCACGGCATGAACGACGACCACGAGTGGGAGCCCTTCGGCCTCAGGCCGACCGCCCCCTCCGCCCCCTCCGCCCCTTCCAGCCCCCGCAGCCCCTCCAGCCCTCGCAGTCCCCGCAGCCCCGGCAACCCCTCCGGGCACGACGCCGCCGGTGCGTACCTCCTCGGTGTTCTCGACGATGCCGAGGCATCCGCCTTCGAGTCGCATCTGGCCGGCTGCGAGCTGTGCGCCGCCCGGCTCGACGAGCTCGCCGGCCTGGAACCCGTGCTCGCGACGCTCTCCGGGCCCCCGGCCGCCGTGCCGGGCGCCCGCCCCGTCCGCTACGTACCGGGCCCGCCCGGCCCCCGCGTGCTGGAGCGGCTCGTCGACGAGGTGGCGGCCGGGCGGGCCCGGCGCAGGCGCCGGTCCGGGTATCTGGTGGCGGCGGCGGTGGCGCTGATCATCGGCGGCCCGGTGGTCGCGGTCATGGCGGGCGGCAGCGACGGCCCGTCGACGCGGGCGGCAGGCCCGTACCCCACCGGCACCGACGAGGGCACCTCTCTCCGGCGCATGCCGGACAAGGTACGGGCCACCGACCCCGTCACCAAGGCCGACGCCACGATCGGCATGGAGAGGAAGCCCTGGGGCACCAGCACCGTGCTGGAGCTCAGGAATGTCACGGGTCCGCGGAAATGCCGCCTGATCGCGGTGTCGAAGACCGGCGAGGAGGAGGTCGTCACCTCCTGGTCCGTACCGGAGCGGGGATACGGCATCGAGGACTCCCGGCACCCGGGCGCGACATACCCGCTCCGTGTCCAGGGCGGCGCGGCCATGGACCGGGGCGACATCGACCACTTCGAGGTGCGTACGTTCGACGGCAGGCGGCTGGTCGAGGTCGATGCCTGACCGAGACCGTCGGCGGACCATTTCGATATGCGCGGCAGGTGCGCGGCGGGTCTCTCTTCGCATAAGGTTGACGGCTGCCCAATGCACGTCAGAAGGGGGCCTCGGTGGCCGCGCAGGATGCCGCTGTCGATTCGTTGCGGGACCGGGAAATCGGTGTCGAGCAGGAACATCTCGACCGTGTGTACCACCGCCTTGAGGAGAAGATCCACGAGGCGGAATTTCTCATGCATGACGCCGTCAAGCGCGGCCAGGTCGGTACCCCGGGAGCGCTCGCCGAGCGCGACGCCCAGGTGTTCCGGGCCGGAATCCACCTCAACCGGCTGAACAGCGAGTTCGAGGACTTCCTCTTCGGAAGGATCGATCTCCTGCTCGGCAAGGACGGCGAACGCGGCCCGGACGGCGCGTACACCTCCGTCGAACCCGCCGACGACGCGGTACGCGACGACAACTCGGCCGATATCGCGGAGACGCTGCACATCGGCCGGATCGGGGTCCTCGACTCCGACTACGCGCCGCTGGTCATCGACTGGCGCGCCCCGGCCGCCGCACCGTTCTACCGCTCGACGCCGAAGGAACCCGGCAGGGTCGTACGCCGCCGGGTCATCCGCTCCAAGGGCCGCAAGGCCCTCGGCGTCGAGGACGACCTGATGCGCCCCGAGCTGACCGCGTACCTGGGCGGCGACGAGCTGCCCGTCATCGGCGACGGCGCCCTGATGGCGGCGCTCGGACAGGCCCGCAGCCACACCATGCGGGACATCGTCTCCTCCATCCAGGCCGAACAGGACCTGGTGATCCGGGCCCCCGCCGCCTCCGTCACCGAGGTCTCCGGCGGCCCCGGCACCGGCAAGACGGCCGTCGCCCTGCACCGTGCCGCGTACCTCCTCTACCAGGACCGGCGGCGTTACGCGGGCGGGATCCTCGTCGTCTCGCCGACCCCGCTCCTGGTCGCGTACACCGAAGGCGTGCTGCCCTCGCTGGGCGAGGAGGGGCAGGTCGCGATCCGCGCGGTCGGCTCGCTCTCCGACGAGGCGGCGGGCGTCGAGGGCGCCACCACCTACGACGAGCCCGCCGTCGCCCGGATCAAGGGCTCCTCGCGGATGCTCCAGGTGCTGCGCAAGGCGTCCCGCGGCGCGCTGGAACAGCCCGGCACCGCACGCAGGGCGGCGGACCGGGACGGCCAGCTGTCCTTCGGCGACGCGGCGGACGGAGCGGACGGAGCCGGCAACGGCGACCGGGCCCCCGCCACCCCGACCCGGCTGCGGGTCGTCGCGTTCGGCGCCCGCGTCGAGCTGAACGCCGACGAGCTGCACCGCATCCGGCAGTCCGTCCTCGGCGGCACCGCGCCGGTCAACCTGCTGCGCCCGCGCGCCCGCAGGATGCTCCTGGACGCCCTGTGGAACAAGTCCTCGGGCCGGGGCCGCTACACCGACCCCGAGCTCGCCGCCGAACTGCGCTCCTCCTTCGACGAGGACGTCTCCACCGAGACGGACTTCCTCGACTTCCTGAACGCCTGGTGGCCCGAGCTCACCCCGCGCGGGGTGCTCGCCGCGATGGCCGACGAGAAGCGGCTCGGCCGCTGGGCCCGCCGGGTCCTCAACCAGGGCGAGGTGCGCCGCTTCGCCCGCTCCCTGAAGCGGCTCGACCGCGACGGGAACGGGCCGCTGTCCGTGCACGACGTGGCCATCCTCGACGAGCTGCAGACGCTGCTCGGCACACCGCACCGGCCGAAGAAGAAGCGCGAACTCGACCCGCTGGACCAGCTCTCCGGTCTGGAGGAGCTGATGCCGCAGCGCGAGGAGACCCAGCGCGAGCGTGCCGAGCGGCTGGCGGCGGAGCGTACGGAGTACGCGCACGTCATCGTCGACGAGGCGCAGGACCTCACACCCATGCAGTGGCGGATGGTCGGCCGCCGCGGCAGGCACGCCACGTGGACGATCGTCGGGGACCCGGCGCAGTCCTCCTGGTCGGACCCGGACGAGGCCGCCCGCGCGCGCGACGAGGCGCTCGGCAACCGGCCGCGCCGCCGCTTCACCCTCACGGTCAACTACCGCAACCCGGCGGAGATCGCCGAGCTGGCCTCGAAGGTCCTGGCGCTGGCGATGCCCGGAATGGAGTCACCGGCCGCGGTCCGCTCCACGGGCGTGAAGCCGCGCTTCGAGACCGTACGGGACGGCGATCTGGCCGCCTCGGTGCGCGAGGAGGCGCGGCGGCTGCTCGCCGAGGTCGACGGCACGGTGGGTGTGGTCGTCGCGATGAACCGCCGGGCCCAGGCCCGCGGCTGGCTCGCCGAGCTCGGCGAGCGGGTGGTGGCGCTGGGCAGCCTGGAGGCGAAGGGCCTGGAGTACGACGCCACGGTGGTCGTCTCGCCCGCGGAGATCGCGGACGAGTCCCCGGCCGGCCTGCGGGTGCTGTACGTGGCGTTGACGCGTGCGACGCAGCAGCTCACGGTGGTCTCGGGGGAGCGGGACCTGCCCGACGAGGACGGTG
Source organism: Streptomyces sp. NPDC058240 (assembly GCF_042882135.1). Taxonomy (NCBI): domain Bacteria; kingdom Bacillati; phylum Actinomycetota; class Actinomycetes; order Kitasatosporales; family Streptomycetaceae; genus Streptomyces; species Streptomyces sp. NPDC058240. The sequence continues at coordinate 1,071,014 of NZ_JBHVWT010000001.1, read as the reverse complement.
TCCCGGACCTGTTGAGGGACTGAGACGGGGCCGGGCAGGGGCGGCGAGGACCTGGGGCCTGTCCGGCGGATCAGGGTCGGACAGGCCCTGGGGCCTCTCGGGGCGGACTGTATTCGGGTCAACCTGTGCTGTGGGGAATCACTTCTTCGGGGTCTTTGTTAGCCTGGTGTCGGCACCGGCTCGATCCAAGCCCCCGGGCCCAACCTTCGTCGCTACGAGCGACCACTTGCCGCGAGGCGAGCATGGCGGGTCGGTGCTGCTTGACCAAGAAGACAGACCCGCGTCACCTTCCGGTGGCGCGGGTCTGTTCTTGTTTGCGGAGTCCGTTCCCGCGCAGGGGGCGCCCCCGTTCCCGCGCAGGTGGTGCCCCACCTCACGGCGATGGCCGGTATCGAATCCGGCCGGGGCCGGTTGGGGGTTCCGCTGAAGCGATCATATCTCGTATGGTGGAAAGTACTTTCCGAAGAGTGGCAGTCATTACCGGCTACCGGCCAGTAGGTGCGACGATCGGGAAGCGTGTCCGAGGCGAAGCGCCCCGGTCGCGCGGCAATGAAGCTAAGGAAAGCGAAGGACTCGGCCATGGCAACGGCGCCCAGCGTCTCGTACTCGATGACGGTCAGGCTGGAGGTGCCCGCGAGCGGCACAGCGGTCTCCCAGCTCACCACGGCCGTGGAGTCCTCCGGCGGATCGGTCACCGGCCTCGACGTGACCGCTTCCGGTCACGAGAAGCTGCGGATCGACGTCACCATCGCGGCCACCTCCACCTCGCACGCGGACGAGATCGTAGAGGGCCTGCGCGGCATCGAGGGTGTCGTCCTGGGCAAGGTCTCCGACCGTACGTTCCTGATGCACCTCGGCGGCAAGATCGAGATGGCGTCCAAGCACCCCATCCGCAACCGTGACGATCTCTCGATGATCTACACCCCGGGCGTGGCCCGGGTCTGCATGGCCATCGCCGAGAACCCCGAGGACGCCCGCCGCCTCACCATCAAGCGCAACTCCGTCGCAGTTGTGACGGACGGCTCCGCCGTGCTCGGTCTCGGCAACATCGGCCCGATGGCCGCCCTCCCGGTGATGGAGGGCAAGGCGGCCCTCTTCAAGCGGTTCGCCGGCATCGACGCCTGGCCGATCTGCCTGGACACCCAGGACACCGACGCCATCGTCGAGATCGTCAAGGCGATCGCCCCCGGCTTCGCGGGCATCAACCTGGAGGACATCTCCGCCCCCCGCTGCTTCGAGATCGAGGCACGGCTGCGCGAGGCCCTGGACATCCCGGTCTTCCACGACGACCAGCACGGCACCGCGATCGTCGTCCTGGCCGCGTTGACCAACGCGCTTCGCGTGGTGGGCAAGGGAATCGGGGATGTACGGGTCGTCATGTCCGGAGCCGGAGCGGCCGGTACGGCCATCCTGAAGCTCCTCATCGCCGCGGGCGTCAAGCACGCCGTCGTCGCCGACATCCATGGCGTGGTGCACGCCGGCCGTGAGGACCTCGTCTCCGCCGGCGCCGACTCGCCGCTGCGCTGGATCGCCGACAACACCAACCCGGAGTCCATGACCGGCACCCTCAAGCAGGCTGTCGTGGGCGCCGACGTCTTCATCGGTGTCTCCGCCCCGAACGTGCTGGACGGCGCCGATGTCGCCGCCATGGCCGACGGTGCGATCGTGTTCGCGCTCGCGAACCCGGACCCCGAAGTGGACCCGGCGATCGCACGTCAGACGGCGGCAGTTGTCGCCACCGGGCGCTCCGACTTCCCGAACCAGATCAACAACGTGCTGGTCTTCCCGGGTGTCTTCCGCGGCCTGCTGGACGCTCAGTCCCGCACCGTCAACACGGAGATGATGCTCGCCGCGGCGGGTGCCCTCGCCGACGTGGTCGCCGAGGACGAGCTGAACGCGAACTACATCATCCCGTCGGTCTTCAACGACCGGGTCGCGGGAGCGGTCGCCGGCGCCGTCCGGGGCGCCGCGAAGGCGGCCGGCGGCACCGCGAAGGCCTCGGGCGACCTCGGCTGACCCGCCTCCGCCGGCAGGACTCGGCACGCCTCCTGCCGGCGTCGTCCGCGCACCCGGCGCCGCACGTCGGTCCGGACTACGGCGCGTCGCGGGTCGCGGCGCCCCAAACGCCCCTTTAGGGTGGGCGGGCGGCGCGTCCCGCCGAGGACCGCATCCGCTGCGGAACGCTTTCGGAGAGTCGACGGAACGTCACCACGACGAGGGCAGTGGCGCTTTTCGTGTGACTCCGGAGGGTGCCGGATTGGCGTTACCGCCGCAGGTGGGGGCAGGATGCGTAATCGGGCGCGAGGGTCTGACGACAGACCCGGGTCCGGGGACTGTCCGAGGGCCCTGGCAGCATCGGCTTCGATCTCACGCCTCACAGGCAAGAAGAACACGGGAGTAACAACATGAACCGCAGTGAGCTGGTGGCCGCCCTGGCCGACCGCGCCGAGGTGACTCGCAAGGACGCCGACGCCGTGCTGGCCGCGCTCGCCGAGACCGTCGGTGAGATCGTCGCCAAGGGCGACGAGAAGGTCACCATCCCCGGCTTCCTGACCTTCGAGCGCACCCACCGTGCTGCTCGCACCGCTCGTAACCCGCAGACCGGCGACCCGATCAACATCCCGGCCGGCTACAGCGTGAAGGTCTCCGCGGGCTCCAAGCTCAAGGAAGCCGCCAAGGGTAAGTAAGCCCCACAGGCGCGACGAAGGGCGGTCACCCCACCAGGGTGACCGCCCTTCGGTGTACCGGCCCGAGAGGCCCCGTTCTGGGCCTCTACGGCCCGATATCGAGGAACCGGGCCCGGTCGACAAGGAAACGGGGGCCCGGGCAGCGCCCCGAACCCCCGTCAGCAGCCGTCCGGCGCCCGGTCCCCGGCAGGGCCCGGCCCGGTCCCGGGCCGGCGCCCCGCCCGGTCTCAGACCAGCGCCCCGCCCGGCAGCTCCACCTTCGCGCCCAGCTTCTCCAGCTTGTCCATGAAGTTCTCGTAGCCGCGGTTGATCAGGTCGATGCCGTGCACCCGCGACGTGCCCTGCGCCGCCAGCGCGGCGATCAGGTACGAGAAACCGCCGCGCAGGTCCGGGATGACCAGATCCGCGCCCTGCAGCCTCGTCGGCCCGGACACGACCGCCGAGTGCAGGAAGTTGCGCTGGCCGAAGCGGCAGTCGGAGCCGCCCAGGCACTCGCGGTAGAGCTGGATGTGCGCGCCCATCTGATTGAGCGCCGAGGTGAAGCCGAGCCGGGACTCGTACACCGTCTCGTGGACGATGGACAGGCCCGAGGCCTGCGTCAGCGCCACCACCAGCGGCTGTTGCCAGTCGGTCTGGAAGCCGGGGTGCACGTCCGTCTCCAGGGCGATGGCGTTCAGCGCGCCGCCCGGGTGCCAGAAGCGGATGCCCTCGTCGTCGATCTCGAAGGCGCCGCCGACCCGGCGGAAGGTGTTGAGGAACGTCATCATCGAGCGCTGCTGTGCGCCTCGTACGTAGATGTTGCCCTCGGTGGCCAGTGCCGCGGACGCCCAGGAGGCCGCCTCCAGGCGGTCCGGGATCGCCCGGTGCGTATAACCGTCCAGCCGGTCGACACCGGTGATCCGGATCGTCCGGTCGGTGTCCATCGAGATGATCGCGCCCATCTTCTGCAATACGCAGATGAGGTCCTCGATCTCCGGCTCCACGGCCGCGTTGGACAGCTCGGTGACGCCCTCGGCGAGCACCGCCGTCAGCAGCACCTGCTCGGTGGAGCCCACCGACGGGTACGGCAGCCGGATCTTTGTGCCGCGCAGCCGCTGCGGGGCCTCCAGGTACTGCCCGTCCGCCCGCTTCTCGATGGTCGCGCCGAACTGCCGCAGCACGTCGAAGTGGAAGTCGATCGGCCGGCCGCCGATGTCGCAGCCGCCGAGCCCCGGGATGAACGCGTGGCCGAGCCGGTGCAGCAGCGGGCCGCAGAAGAGGATCGGGATGCGCGACGAGCCCGCGTGGGCATCGATGTCGGCGACGTTCGCGCTCTCCACATGGGTCGGGTCCAGGATCAGCTCGCCCGGTTCGTCACCGGGCCGGACCGTCACACCGTGCAGCTGCAGCAGCCCCCGGACCACCCGCACGTCGCGGATGTCGGGCACGTTGCGCAGCCGACTGGGCCCGCTGCCGAGCAGCGCGGCGACCATTGCCTTCGGCACCAGGTTCTTGGCGCCTCTGACGCGGATCTCGCCCTCGAGCGGGGTTCCGCCGTGGACAAGCAGGACATCGTCTGTGCCGGTCATGAATCTCGCGTTCCGGAGTGGTCGGGCAGGGGGCCAAACGAAAGAGTAATGGCCCACTGCCCCCATTCCGTAAGAGAACAGGGGGTGTACGAACGTCATGAATCCGCCACAACACGCTCTGCTCCCCAGGTCTTGCGGAGGGTGACCGTCCGCATGGTTCTCCGGAATGCGCGCTCCCCGTGCACCCGTGCGCCCTGAGCTGCGCCGCGGCCCATCCGGGGACCGGGCCGCCCACGTGGTCCCCGCAAGGCGCGAAGATGCGGGATCATTTCTGCCATGACCGAGGTGTCCTCGCTCACAGGGCGACTGCTCGTGGCCACACCCGCGCTCGCGGACCCGAATTTCGACCGCGCGGTGGTGCTGCTCCTCGACCACGACGAGGAGGGCTCACTCGGCGTGGTCCTGAACCGCCCGACCCCGGTCGGCGTGGTCGACATCCTCACGCCCTGGGCCGGCCTGACCGGCGAACCGGACGTCGTCTTCCAGGGCGGCCCGGTCTCGCTCGACTCGGCGCTCGGCGTGGCCGTCATCCCCGGCGACGAGGGGCCGCTCGGCTGGCGCCGGGTGTACGGGGCGATCGGCCTGGTGGACCTGGAGGCCCCGCCGGAGCTGCTGGCCGCGGCGCTCGGCTCGCTGCGGATCTTCGCCGGGTACGCGGGCTGGGGGCCCGGTCAGCTGGAGACCGAACTGACCGAGGGCGCCTGGTACGTGGTCGAGTCCGAACCCGGGGACGTCTCCTCCCCGCGCCCGGAACACCTCTGGCGCGCGGTCCTGCGCCGTCAGCGCAGCGAACTGGCGATGATCGCCACGTATCCGGACGACCCTTCGCTGAACTGAAGCTCCGGGCTGTCGGTACCCTTGGCGGTTATGAGCACTCTTGAGCCCGAGCGCGGGGCAGGTACCGGAACCCTCGTGGAGCCGACGCCGCAGGTGTCGAACGGCGACGGCGACCACGAGCGCTACGCCCATTACGTCCAGAAGGACAAGATCATGGCGAGTGCCCTGGAGGGCACCCCCGTGGTCGCACTGTGCGGGAAGGTCTGGGTACCGGGGCGCGACCCCAAGAAGTATCCGGTCTGTCCCATGTGCAAGGAGATCTACGAGTCCATGGGCGCCGGTGGCGACAAGGACAAGGGCAAGGGCGGCAAGGACAAGAAGTAGTCCGGAGCCGTCCGGCGACCATTGCTTCGGGCCCCCGGGGCGCGCGTTGAAGCGCGCCCCGGGGGCCTTTTGCGCTGCATGGACTGCTTCCCCGGGTCACAGAGTGGTAGAGACCACTTGTCGGCGCCTGCGTGCGCACCTACTCTCCTGCCAGTTGTGCACAACGAAACGCATGTTGCGTATGTTGCAACGCCTACCGGTAGGGGTTCCCGGATGAAGCTGTCTGCCCGAATTGCCGCCCCGGCCGCGGCGCTTGTGCTGGCGGGTCTCACCGCCACCGCCTGTGCGCCGCAGACCTCCGACACCGGAGCCAAGGGGGACGAGAAGACCGGCACGCTGCGGGTCTGGCTGTTCCAGGAAGTCGGCAACAAGCCCAAGGAGCAGGTCGTCGACGCGGCGGTCGCCGACTTCAAGAAGGCCCACAAGGACGCGGAGGTCGAGATCGAGTACATACCGGTCGACACCCGGGCGCAGCGCATCAAGGCGGCGTTCAACGACCCCAGCAGCGCCCCGGACCTCATCGAGTACGGCAACACCGACACCGCCGGATACGTCAAGGACGCCGGACTCGCCGATGTGAGCGCCGAGTTCGCCGCCTGGGACGAGGCCAAGGACACCGACCCGACCGCCAAGCAGTCCGTGACGGTCGGCGGCAAGATCTACGGAGCCCCGCTCTTCGTCGGCGTACGGGCGCTGTACTACCGCACGGACGTCTTCGAGGAGCTGGGGATCGAGGCCCCCAAGTCCCAGGCCGAGCTGATCTCCACCGCGAAGAAGATCCACAAGAAGAAGCCGGACCTGTACGGACTGGCGGTCGGCGGCGCGTACACCTACGGCGCGATGCCGTTCATCTGGGCGGCCGGCGGCGAACTCGCCGACGAGAGCGGCGGTACGTACCAGGCGGCCATCAACAGCGACAAGGCCCGCAAGGGCATCGAGGCCTACACCTCGCTCTTCGGCGACGACAACTGTCCGGCCGCCAAGTGCGCGGCCATGGGCGGCAACGCGACCGTCACCGCGTTCGCCTCCGGCAAGGCCGCCATGGCGATCGGCGGCGACTTCAGCCACGCGGCCGTCGAGGCGGGATCGGTGAAGGGCACGTACGCGGTGGTGCCACTGCCCGGTGTCGCCGAGGGCTCCGTCGCCCCCGCGTTCGCGGGCGGGAACAACATCGGCGTGCTGAAGAGCAGCTCGCACCGCACCCTCGCCGTGGACCTGATGAAGTCCCTGACCGGCAAGCGGACGCAGACGAAGATGTTCGACGCGATGGGCTTCCTGCCGACGTACACCGACGTGCGGGCCGCGGCCGCGAAGAAGGAGCCGTTCGTCGAGCCGTTCGTCAAGACGCTCGGCGCGGGGGCGAAGTCCGTCCCGGCCTCGCCCGGCTGGGGCCGGATCGACTCCTCGCTGGTCCTGCCGACGATGTTCCAGGAGATCGTCAGCGGCCGTAAGGACGTGGCGAAGGCCTCGGACGACGCGGCGAAGAAGATGGACGCCGCGTTCGCCGACGCGGGCTGATCATGACCGCGAACAGTACGGCGTACAAAGCGCCCGGCACGTCCGGAGCGGGCGGCACGTCGGGAGCGGGTGGCACCTCCACCCGCCCGCTCCGGCGGCGCCGCCCGGCCCCGTCTGCACGCCGCTCCGGCTGGACCCCCTGGCTCTACCTCCTGCCCGCACTCGTCCTCCTCGGCGGGCTGCTCGTCTACCCGATCTACCAACTCGGCCTGATCTCCTTCCTGGAGTACACCCAGGCCCAGGTCAGCGGCGGTGAACCGACCACCTTCCAGGGGTTCGGGAACTACGCGACGCTCTTCGGCGACAGCCAGTTCTGGCAGGTGCTCCTGGCGACCGTGGTCTTCGCCGCCACCTGCGTACTGGCCACCCTCCTCGTCGGCTGCGCGCTCGCCGTCCTGCTGACCCGCATCCGGGCCCTGCCGCGGCTCGCGCTGATGATGGCCGCGCTCGGCGCCTGGGCGACCCCGGCGATCACCGGGTCCACCGTCTGGGTGTTTCTCTTCGACCCGGACTTCGGCCCGGTCAACCGGGTGCTGGGGCTCGGCGACTTCTCCTGGACGTACGGGCGCTACAGCGCCTTCGCCCTGGTGCTCCTGGAAGTCCTGTGGTGCTCGTTCCCGTTCGTCATGGTGACGGTGTACGCGGGCATCCGGGCGATCCCCACCGAGGTGCTGGAGGCGGCGGCGCTGGACGGCGCCTCGCAGTGGCGGATCTGGCGGTCGGTCATGGCCCCGATGCTGCGGCCGATCCTCGTCGTCGTCACCATCCAGTCGATCATCTGGGACTTCAAGGTCTTCACCCAGATCTACGTCATGACCAACGGCGGCGGCATCGCCGGCCAGAACCTGGTGCTCAACGTGTACGCGTACCAGAAGGCGTTCGCGTCCTCGCAGTACAGCCTCGGCTCGGCGATCGGCGTCGTGATGCTGGTGATCCTGCTGGCCGTCACGCTCGTCCATCTGCGCCTGATGCGGCGCCAGGGGGAGGAACTGTGAGCGCACGGAGCATGCTGCGCATCCGCCGGCCCGGCCGGCTGGCCGCCGAGGCCGCGGCCCTGCTGATCGCCGCCGCGGTCGCCTTCCCGCTGTACTGGATGGTGCTCTCCGCCCTCAAACCGGCTGGCGAGATCCAGTCCACCGACCCCCGCCCGTGGACGCTGTCGCCGTCCCTGGACTCGTTCCGCCGGGTCTTCGAACAGAACGATTTCGGGCGGTACTTCCTCAACAGTCTGCTGGTCGCCGGAACGGTCGTCATCGCCTCCGCGCTGATCGCCTTCCTGGCGGCGACGGCGGTGACCCGGTTCAGGTTCCGCTTCCGCACCACGCTGCTGATCATGTTCCTGGTCGCGCAGACGGTGCCGGTCGAGGCGCTGACCATCCCGCTGTTCTTCCTGATGCGGGACTTCGGCCAGCTGAACACGCTCGGCTCGCTGATCCTGCCGCACCTCGCCCTCTCGCTGCCGTTCGCGATCTGGATGCTGCGCGGCTTCGTCAAGGCCGTCCCGGACGCGCTGGAGGAGGCCGCCTACATCGACGGGGCGAGCCGCACCCGTTTCCTGTGGCAGATCCTCTTCCCGCTGGTCTTCCCCGGCCTCGTGGCGACCAGCGTCTTCTCGTTCATCTCCACCTGGAACGACTTCCTGTTCGCGAAGTCGTTCATCATCAGCGACACCTCCCAGTCGACGCTCCCCATGGCGCTGCTGGTCTTCTTCAAACCCGATGAGAACGACTGGGGAGGGATCATGGCAGCCTCGACGGTGATGACCATTCCCGTGCTGGTCTTCTTCGTACTCGTACAGCGCCGCCTGGTCTCCGGACTCGGCGGAGCGGTAAAGGACTGACGCCATGGACATGGACATGGACCCGACCACCGACCGGACTGTCGCCCCGGTCGCCGACCTGATTCCGGCACCCGTGCGCGTCGGTGGTGAAGGGCGGTGCGGCTTCCAGCTCGACCCGTCCACCACCATCACGGCGGCCCCCGGCACGGAGAGCACCGAACGCTGGCTGCGTACCGCGCTCGGCGCCGCCTTCGGCCTGCCGCTCGCCCCGCAGCCGGCTGTCCCGGGCGGTGAGCATGCCGCGAACGACGGGCTCGCAGCGAACGGTCAGCCCGGCACGAGCGGTGAGCCCGGCACGAGCGGTCAGCCCGCCACGAACACCGTCCGGCTGGCCATCGACCCGGCACTGGAGCCGGAGGGCTACCGGCTGAGCACCGGGACCGGCGGGATCGTCGAGATCACCGGAGGCAGCCCCGCCGGGGTCTTCTGGGGCGCGCAGACCCTCCGTCAGCTCCTGGGCCCCGAAGCCTTCCGCCGAGCACCCGTCAGCCCCGGCGCGCGGCGCGCGATCCCCTTCACGGACATCGAGGACAGCCCCCGCTTCGCCTGGCGCGGCATGATGCTCGACGTGGCACGGCACTTCATGCCCAAGGACGACGTCCTGCGCTATCTCGACCTCCTCGCCGCGCACAAACTGAACGTCTTCCACTTCCACCTCACCGACGACCAGGGCTGGCGCATCGAGATCAAGCGCTACCCGCGGCTCACCGAAATCGGCTCCTGGCGGCCCCGCACCAAGCACGGCCACCGGGCGTCCGAGCTGTGGGACGAGACCCCGCACGGCGGCTACTACACGCAGGACGACATCCGCGAGATCGTCGCGTACGCCGCCGAGCGGCATATCCGCGTCGTCCCCGAGATCGACGTACCGGGCCACTCGCAGGCCGCCATCGCCGCGTACCCCGAACTGGGCAACACCGACGTCATCGACACCACCACCCTCTCCGTCTGGGACACCTGGGGCATCAACGCGAACGTACTCGCCCCCACTGACAACACCCTGCGCTTCTTCGAAGGCGTCCTCGAAGAGGTGCTCGACCTCTTCCCCGCCGCCACCTCGCCGTTCGTCCACATCGGCGGCGACGAATGCCGCAAGGACCAGTGGAAGGAGTCGCCGGTCGCCCAGGCCCGGATCGACGAAGTCGGCCTGGCCAACGAGGACGAGCTGCAGTCCTGGATCATCCGGCACTTCGACACCTGGCTCACCGCCCGCGGACGCCGGCTGATCGGCTGGGACGAGATCCTGGAGGGCGGCCTCCCGGCGGGCGCCGCCGTGTCGTCCTGGCGGGGTTACGGCGGAGGCATCGCCGCCGCCGAGGCCGGCCACGACGTCGTCATGTGCCCGGAGCAGCACGTGTACCTGGACCACCGTCAGGACGGCGGCCCCGACGAGCCGATGCCCATCGGCTTCGTCCGGACCCTGGAGGACGTCTACCGCTTCGAACCCGTACCGGCGGGCCTCTCCGAGGACGCGGCCCGTCACATCCTGGGCACCCAGGCCAATGTCTGGACCGAGGTGATGCAGAACCGGGCCCGCGTCGACTACCAGGTCTTCCCGCGCCTCGCGGCGTTCGCGGAGGTCGCCTGGTCGCCGCTGCCCGCCTCCGGCGACCGGGACTTCGCGGGCTTCGAGTGCCGAATGACCACGCACTACGCCCGACTTGACGCCCTCGGTGTCGACTACCGTCCGCCGGGTGGTCCGTTGCCCCGGCAGCAGCGCCCCGGTGTGCTGGGACGACCCATCGACGGGGCGCCGCCGAACGTGTGATCCCGACCGCAGCCGGACTCCGGCCGGCGCGCCCCGAAGCGGGCGTGTCGGCCGGCAGTTTTTTGTCCGGAACTCGCCCTGCCGGAAAGGAACACCGCAACGGCCGCCGCAACGGAACAATCGACGGCAAGGCGTGACGAAGAGTCGCAATTCGCACTCTGCGCCGAAGCGGGCTGAAGCGGGCCGAAACGGGAACATTCCCCTGATCAGGGATGGATGCGCCCTTCGCGGACCCTCGCGTCGGTCCGATCCGAAGATGTGCCAGAGTTGCCACGTCCAGGCTATGAGCACGTACCGTACGGCGAAACAGCCGGACAGCCGGGACACCGGGAAGGGGCAGCTGGGTTGACCACGCACGCACCGCAGGCGACGCAGTCCGTGACGCTGCCGGCCTCGCTCGACGAGGCCGTGGCGGCGCTCGGCGCCATGCCCGCCGCCGTTCCTGTGGCAGGCGGTACAGACCTGATGTCGGCCGTCAACAAGGGGCTGCTGCGCCCCTCCGGCCTGGTCGGCCTCGGCCGGATCAGCGAGCTGCGCGGCTGGCACTACCAGGACGGCCACGCCCTGCTCGGCGCCGGACTCACCCACGCACGCATGGGGCGGCCCGACTTCGCCGCCCTCATCCCCGCGCTGGCCGCGTCGGCACGCGCCGCGGGCCCGCCCCAGATCCGTAACGCCGGAACGCTCGGCGGCAACATCGCCACCGCGGCCCCGACCGGCGACGCCCTGCCGGTGCTCGCCGCGCTGGAGGCCGAGCTGGTCATCGCGGGTCCGGGCGGCGCCCGCCGCGAGATCCCGGTCTCGCACCTGCTGGCCGGCCGCGACATGCTCGAACCCGCCGAACTCATCGGCTTCGTCCGGGTACCGCTGCTGCACGCCCCCCAGGTCTTCCTGAAGGCCACTGGCCGCACCGGTCCCGGCCGGGCCACCGCATCCGTCGCGATCGTCCTGGACCCGGCCCGGCGCGGGGTGCGCTGCGCGGTCGGCGCCATCGCCCCGATGCCGCTGCGGCCGCTGGAGGCCGAACGCTGGATCGCCTCACTGATCGACTGGGACGGCGAACGGGGCCTGGCTCCCGACGCGCTGGCCGCCTTCGGCGAGTACGTCGCCGCGGCCTGCATCCCGGACCAGGTACCGCCCGCCGACGGGGAAGAGGCGCCACCGCTGCCCCCCGCCGTACTGCATCTGCGGCGGACCGTCGCCGCGCTGGCCCGACGCGCGCTGGGGAGGGCACTGTCGTGAGCAACGAGGACCACAACGAACCGCACGGGCAGCAGGAGCACCTGCAGCACGGGAGCTGGCAGCCGACGCCGCAGGGCGGCGAGTACGACGCCGAGGCGACCGCCTTCGTCCACCTGCCGCCGGAGGACCTGGCGAACATCCCGCTGGCCGCGCCCGGTCAGGGCTACGTACCGCCGATGATCCTGCCGCTGACACCGGCGGCCGGGCTCGACCCGTCGGCCACGGGCAGCTGGGTCGTGCAGACGCAGAGCCAGCAGGAGCGCGGTACGGGAGCGGAGCAGCCGGCACCCGGGGCGGTGCACTGGCCGGACCCGAACCAGCAGCAGGGCCCGTACGACTACGGGTACGAGTACCAGCAGTCCCCTGGTGCGCCTCAGGTGCCGCAGGCCCCTCAGGCCCCTCACGATCCGTTCTCGCAGGAGCAGTACCGGGAGACGCCGGCGGCCACGGGCCAGTGGAACTTCACCGAGTCCACGGAGTTCGGCGTCCACACCGGTCAGGTCGGTCAGACCGGTCAGGCCGGTCAGGCCGGTCACGTGGGTCACGCGGGTCACGCAGATATCGCGGGCCAAGCCGACCAGGCTGACCACACCGGTCATGCCAGCCACGCCACCCACGCCAGCCACTCCAACCATGATGGCCACACCGGTCAGTGGACGATCCCGGTCGCCGACGGTGATCTCCCGGAGGAGTCCGGCGAGTTCGCCGCCTCGGCCCTGGCTGCCCAGTGGTACGGGGACCGGACTCCGCCGGCCACGCTGCCGGGCGGGGCGCCCGCACCGTGGGCGACGCAGCAGCCCGCCTCGGAGCCCGGTCCTGAGCCCGAGCTCGTGGCGGAACCGGCACCCCCGGCCGATATCGAGCCGGAGCACGCGCCGGGAGCCGAATTCGAGCAGGCCCCCGAGGCGGCACGGGCCCCCGAGGCAGCACCGGATACGGAGCCCGTCGAGGACGGCTCCGTATCCGCCCCCGGAGCGGACCTCGCGCAGGAGACGGCCCCCGACACCGCCCCGGCCACCGCCGCGGGCGAGGCTCCCTCCGAGCATCCGGCGGAGGCCGCGCCCGAGCCGTACCCGGCCGCACAGTCACCGGAGACGGCCCTCGACGAGTCGCACGTCGCCGCCGCCGCCACCGACGCCGACGCCGCCACCGAGTCCCCGGAATCCGGGCCGCCCGACACCGACTCCCCGGAGTCCCAACCGTCAGACTCCCGACCGGCAGACTCCCAGCCGGTCGAATCCGGACCGGTCGAATCCGAGCCGGTCGCAACCGGGCGGGCCGATTCCGAGCAGGCCGATACTGGGCTGCTCGGCGCCCCCAGCGAGCACCCCGCCGCCTCCTACGTCCTGCATGTGAACGGCGCCGACCGCCCCGTCACCGACGCCTGGATCGGCGAGTCGCTCCTCTACGTGCTCCGTGAGCGCCTCGGCCTCGCCGGTGCCAAGGACGGCTGCTCGCAGGGCGAGTGCGGCGCGTGCAACGTCCAGGTGGACGGCCGGCTGGTCGCCTCCTGCCTGGTCCCCGCGGCGACCGCGGCCGGCAGCGAGGTCCGTACGGTCGAGGGCCTCGCCGTGGACGGCGAGCCGTCCGACGTCCAGCGCGCCCTGGCCAAGTGCGGCGCCGTCCAGTGCGGCTTCTGCATCCCCGGCATGGCCATGACCGTCCACGATCTGCTGGAGGGCAACCACGCCCCCAGCGAGTTGGAGACGCGCCAGGCGCTCTGCGGAAACCTCTGCCGCTGTTCCGGCTACCGCGGCGTCCTCGACGCCGTCAACGAGGTCGTCGCAGGCCGCGAGGCGACCACCGACCCCGCCTCGTCGGACTCCACGTCCCCGGAGCCCGACGAGGCCCGCATCCCGCACCAGGCGGCCCCCGGCGCCGGTAGCGTCCAGTCGCACCCGCAGGACGGAGGCATGGCGTGAGCAACGACGCAGCCACCGCTGCCAACGCGACCAGCACACGGATCACCACCCCGGCGACCGAAGGCCCCGAAACCGAGCCGCCCGCACTCGGCCTCGGCGTCTCGCTGCCGCCCGCCGACGCGCGCGCCAAGACCGAGGGCACCTTCCCGTACGCCGCCGACCTCTGGGCCGAGGGCCTGCTCTGGGCGGCCGTCCTCCGCTCCCCGCACCCGCACGCCCGCATCCTGTCCATCGACACCTCGGCCGCCGTCGAGATGACGGGGGTACGGGCCGTCATCACGCACGAGGACATCCCGGGGGAGGGCTTGTACGGCCGCAGGGTCGTCGACCGCCCGGTCTTCGCGTCCGACCTGGTCCGCCACCACGGCGAGCCGATCGCCGCGGTTGCCGCCGACCATCCCGACACGGCCAGGCTCGCCGCCGCGGCCATCGCCGTCGAGTACGAGGTCCTCGAACCGGTCACCGACCCGGAGAAGGCCTTCGCCGCCGAACCGCTGCACCCCGACGGCAATCTGATCCGCCACATCCCGCTGCGCTACGGGGACCCGGACGCCACCGGCGAGGTCGTTGTCGAGGGCCTGTACCGCATCGGCCGTCAGGACCCGGCCCCGATCGGTGCCGAGGCCGGACTCGCCGTGCCCCGTCCCGACGGCGGGGTGGAGATCTACACCGCCTCCACCGACCCGCACACCGACCGCGATCTCGCCGCCGCCTGCTTCGGTCTCGAACCGGACCGGGTGAAGGTCGTCGTCACGGGTGTCCCCGGCGCGACCGGCGACCGCGAGGAACCCGGCTTCCAGCTTCCGCTCGGCCTGCTCGCCCTGCGCACCGGCTGCCCGGTCAAACTGGCCGCCACCCGCGAGGAGTCCTTCCTCGGCCACTCCCACCGCCACCCGACGCTGCTGCGCTACCGCCACCACGCGGACGCCGACGGGCGGCTGGTGAAGGTCGAGGCGCAGATCCTGCTCGACGCGGGCGCGTACGCCGACTCGTCGTCCGAGTCGCTCGCCGCGGCGGTCGCGTTCGCCTGCGGCCCGTACGTCGTCCCGCACGCGTTCATCGAGGGATGGGCGGTCCGTACGAACAACCCGCCCTCGGGCCATGTGCGCGGCGAGGGCGCGATGCAGGTCTGCGCGGCGTACGAGGGCCAGATGGACAAGCTGGCCGCCAAGCTCGGCATCGACCCGGCCGAACTGCGCCTGCGCAACGCTCTGTCCACCGGCGACATCCTGCCCACCGGCCAGACGGTGACCTGCCCCGCACCCGTCTCCGAACTCCTCACCTCCGTACGGGACTTCTCCCTCCCCGCCCTCCCCAAGGACGCCCCGGAGGGCGACTGGCTGCTGCCCGGCGGCCCCGAGGGCGCGGGCGAACCCGGTGCGGTGCGCCGTGGGGTCGGCTACGCGCTCGGCATGGTCCACATGCTCGGCGCGGAGGGCACCGACGAGGTCTCCACGGCCACGGTCAGGGTCCACGACGGCATCGCCACGGTCATCTGCGCGGCGGTCGAGACGGGCCAGGGCTTCTCGACCCTCGCCCGCCAGGTCGTCCAGGAGACCCTGGGCATCGAAGAGGTCCACGTGGCGTCCGTCGACACCGACCAGCCCCCGGCGGGTCCGGCGACGCACGGCCGCCACACCTGGGTGTCGGCCGGGGCGGTGGAACGCGCCGCCAAGATGGTCCGCACCCAGCTCCTCCAGCCCCTGGCCCACAAGTTCGGCATGTCCACGGAGCTGCTGCAGATCGCCGACGGCAAGATCACCTCGTACGACGGTGTGCTGTCCACGACGGTCACGGAGGCGATGGACGGCAAGGAACTCTGGGCCACCGCCCAGTGCCGCCCCCATCCGACCGAACCCCTCGACGAATCCGGCCAGGGCGACGCCTTCGTCGGCCTCGCCTTCTGCGCGATCCGCGCGGTGGTGGACGTCGACATCGAACTCGGCTCCGTCCGGGTCGTGGAGATGGCGATCGCCCAGGACGTCGGCCGGATCCTCAACCCGTCCCAGCTGACGACCCGTATCGAGGCCGGCATCACCCAGGGCATCGGCGCCGCCCTCACCGAGAACCTCCGCAGCGCCCGCGGCCTGATCCGCCACCCCGACCTCACCGGCTACGCGCTCCCGACCGCCCTGGATACACCCGAAATTCGCATCGTCAAACTCATCGAAGAGCGCGACGTGGTGGCCCCCTTCGGCGCCAAGCCCGCCTCGGCGATCCCCGTGGTGACATCCCCGGCAGCAGTGGCCGCAGCCGTACGCGCAGCCACCGGCCGCCCGATAAACCGCCTCCCCATCAGACCCCAGGCGGCGGTGGCGGCCTCCAACTCCTGAGCCCTGCACGGGTGGCGTGATCCGGGTTGCACATGCAACCCGGAGGTGCACCGTGTCACCACCGCTGACTAAAGTGAACCTCGAAGCGGCAAAAGGCTGTTGCCAATCGGGGGAGGGCACTGTGGGCCAGAGCGATCCGGGGGCGGAATCACAGGCGTACCCATGGGGCGTCATCGGTGCCGTAGGAGCAGCCGGGGCGATCTCCCCGGGCGCCGCGAGCGAACTGTTCACCGAACTCTCGTCGTTCACGAAGTTCCGCGACCGCATCGACGGACTCCTCCACGACCTCAGGGCCTCTCCGGCAGGCCCGGGGAAGGTCGGCGAGGACACGATGGGGCGGGACCGGTTCGGTGGCGGCAAGGGCGAGTGGGAGGAGGCGGACCTCCTCCATGGCTCGTATTCCAAGGTCATCAAGGAGCTGGAGGGGCTGTCCCAGCTGCTGTCCGACTCCATCGAGGGCATGAGTATCGCTGTCCTCGGAGCCCACAAGGGCTACGAGAACGTCGACTTGGACGTCCGCGACCGCATGCTCGCGATCCAGGGCAGTACGAACGCCCACCACAAGGCCGAACAGGCCGCGGCAGCGAAGCATGGCGAGGAGCATTCGGGTCGGCCGGAGAGGCCGACGACTCCGCCGGAGGACACGGCCGGCGGCGCGGGCACGTGATGCGTGACGAATTGCCCTGCACGGGGACTACGGGGACGGGAGAGGCAGCGACGTGAGCTCGATCTTTGACGGCATGAGCCACGAGCAGATGCTGGAGTGGCTGGACGCGGCCAACAGCGGCGAGATCCAGGGCGCGGCGGACCGCCTCTTGAGCGCGGCGTCGGAGATCCGCAAGATCGCCGAGGACCTGAAGATCCGCCCGCAGTGGGTGGAGTGGAAGGGTAAAGGGGCCGATGCATTCCGTACGTGGAGTGCAGATCTGGCCAATGCGACGCTGCGCCTGGGGGATTACAGCGAGGGCGCATCCAAGTGGCTGGGTGAGACATCGACCGCGATCGCGTCGGTGCAGGCATCGATTCCTCGGACGCAGGCGGGTGCACGGGCGAATCTGGAGGCCGCTCTCGCCGCGCGAAACGACCCTGATGCGTCGGCGGTGGCGAAGAAGTCCGCAGAGACGTTGATCACGGACAGGGAGAACAACCGCCAAGAGGCAGCTTTGCAGATGATGAAGCTGGCGGATACGTATGCCTTCTCTTCGTCGCAGATGAAGGCTCTGGAGAAGCCGGTGTTCCCGGCTATGCCGCAGGTGATTGCGCCGCAGTTTGCTGAAAGGCGCGACGGACAACAAGACAAACACATTGGGCCAGGGGCAGTGTCTGCCTCCAGCGGCACGGGTTACGCGGTTGCGCCGGGGCGCGAGGCCGAAGCAGCAACTAGTGTGACTGCGTCCGCTGGGGGCGTAGGTATCTCCCCGCGTGCCGGGGCGCCGTCAGTGTCGCGACCGGTGGACATGGGGATTGACGGACTGGCCGTGTTGCCGGATACACCGTCCGCCCCGGTTGCCAATCCGCTGCTGCCGTCGGCCGGGCCAAGACCCGACACCGTTCTCCCGCAGACGGTGGGCGTCATTCCGCCCGTATCCAACACTGGTACCTCCGCGCCGCGCGATACGAGTGGAGGGGGCAGAACGATAGGGATGCCACGTCCGCCAGTCTCTGCCCCAGGTGTGAATCCGGTTGGCCCTGGCCTCGTGGGCCGACCCTCCGGTCCCAACGGGATTACCGGTGGCCGCGTTGCGCCCCCGGGCCTAGGACGTCCCGCCGTCGGTATTCCGCGTGGGACAGTCGTCGGTAGCGAGAACGCCCACGGCTCAGCGCCCATGGGGCGGGCACCAGGGATGGGGGGTGGCATCGGCCCCGGCGTCTCCCCGAACGCAGTCGGCGGCGGCGGCCGTCGTTTGGCCGGTGAGGCAGGCGGTGTCGTCGGAGGATCGCAGCAGGGCCGTGCAAGTACACGCCCGTTCACTCCGGGAGGGTCAGGTCTGGTGAGAGGCAGCGCTCCGGGAGATCCTGACCGTGGCACAGGGCTAGCAGGACGGGGCGGCGGGCTCGCCCCTCAGGGGTCTCGGATGCACGCGGCAGGGCGTGACGAGGGTGACCGGCGTCCGGGCTATCTGGTCGAGGACGATGAGACCTGGCAACAGGGGGGCCGACGAGTTGTTCCGCCGGTCATTGACTGATCAATAGAGAACTCACGAAGGACTTGGATGCGCATCAGGGGCAGGGGACCGATACGACGGCGATCCACGATGGCGGCTGCGTTGGGCCTACTCCTGGTAGGCGGTTCTGCTGTGCCCGCGTTTGCCGACTCCACGCGTTCCATGCAGTGGCATCTCGATGCCATGAGGGCGGACGAGATGTGGAAGACGAGTACGGGTAAGGGCGTCGTCGTTGCTGTACTCGACAGCGGGGTAGACCCGGCCAATCCTGACCTGGTGGGACAGGTCCTCAAGGGGAAGAACCTGGAGCCGGATGTCGCGGGTGACGAGCACACCGACTATGACGGTCACGGCACGAGCATGGCCGGTCTGATTGCAGGAACGGGCCGGAGTAACGGAGGGAACGGTGCGTTCGGCCTTGCGCCAGGAGCGAAGATTCTGCCGGTCCGTATGCCCGATTCTGGAGTTGGGGCAACCCAGGCGGATGGGGACGCAAAGTTCAACAGAGTTGCTCCCGTAGCGATTCGGTACGCGGTAGAACATGGTGCAAAGGTCATCAATATTTCGCTGGGTGCACAGGCGGGTTCCCAGGCGCTCACGGATGCGGTGAAGTACGCGCTCGACAAGGGCTCGTTGATCTTCGCTGCGGCAGGCAATAGTGGCGAGGGGGCCAACCTGCTCGAATATCCGGTTGGAACACCAGGGGTTGTCGGTGTAGGCGCCATTGGCCACGACTCGAAGAAGACTGACGAGTCCCAGCACGGGCCGCAGGTAGATCTCACGGCGCCCGGAATCGACATGGTCCACCCCTGCACAGGCGGAACTCAGCTGTGCAAGACGAGCGGAACCAGCGACGCCACCGCCTTGGCCTCCGCCTCCGCAGCTCTTATCTGGGCCAAGCATCCCGACTGGACCAACAACCAGGTCCTCCGCGTCATGCTGAACACGGCCGGCGCCCCGACCAGCGGTGCCAAGCGCAACAACTACGTCGGCTACGGCATCGTCCGCCCCCGCATCGCCCTGAAGACCCCGGGCGACCCCGGCCCGCCCGACGTATACCCGCTCCCCGACCTCGCGGCGGCCGAGAGGTCGAGCCCCAGTCCGTCCGCCAAGCCTTCCAAGGCGACCGGGGGTTCAGCGGACGCCAACAAGCAGGGCGCAGCAGCCCCCGCTTCCGATGGAGGCAGCGGGAACACTGGTCTCTGGATCGGACTAGGCATTGGCGTGATCGCGCTAATCGGTGTAATCGCCGGTGTCTTGGTCGTTCGCTCTCGTCGGCGCTCCGATACCGCAGCCGCGTTGCCTGCGTCTACGTACGATCTTCCGAATCCCAACCCGCACCAGCCGGCCACGCCACCTTACTTCGGGGCGCCTTCCACACTCCCTCCTGGATCCAACTCACCGCATGGCGGCCCTCCATATGGGGGGGAGCCGGGGCGCTGATTCCATGCGGAAATTCTTGCTGTTCCCGTGAGTCTTCAGTCGGCAGATGAGATTTGGCAGCAGGGCGGTCGACGGATCGACTGACCAATAAGGAATAGCGATCGTCCTTGGTTCAGGTATCCCATGGATCTTGGGATGGTTCACTGCCCTCCTTGGCCCTGAGTACGCATACTCAGGGCCAAGGAGGACCCTGTGGTTAGCCTACGGATGTTCAAATTCTGAGGGGGTATGTATGTCCACACCGATCGGCGGCGGAACGCAGGGGTTCTGGATCGAACCAGGCGAGGTACGGAAAGCGGGTGACGCTGCACACAAGGTTGCCCAGGACATACCGGAAGACATCAAGGCTCTGTTCGTACCGACAGACGCGGCGGTCGCCGGGCTGGCCGGTTTTCAGTCCGCTCGAGCGATCGATGACTGTCTGGAAGCATGGACGAAGGCACTTCGTTCTTTGGCGGGGATGGTGGGCGGCGCTGCGGATGCGGTGAGCATCTCCAGTAAGGGCTTCACCCGAGAGGACCAGGAACGTCGCAATTCGTTCCTTGGCCTCAGCCCCTACACCCAGGGTTCCCCTGGCCCCTATGCTCCTGGACTCACGGTGCCACCGCTGGCGAACGGAGGAAGCTGACGCATGCGAGTCTCGGAACTCCGTGACGCCAAGCCGCTTCTGCTGACCGACGCCGGCGATGCCTGGGACAAGCTCGCAGAGCGCTTCACTACTCACGCAGGTGATTTCGGCAAGTATCTGCACCGGCCTATCTCGCAGGAAGGGATCTGGGGTGGGGTGGCTGCCGAGTCCGCCGCCGATCGGCTCGCCCGGATGCAGCGTGACCTGAACGTTGCCAAGCAAGAACTCGATGGTGTGGGTACCGTGCTGAGGGCCTGCGGTGAGGAGCTCGCCGCCCAACAGGGCCAGCTCAGGGAAGCCGTTGCAGACGCCACGGAGGCTGGTTACACGGTCGCCGACGATGGTGCGGTCACCGCCCCGACTATCGACATCAGCCACCTGGCGCCGGGCGACGTGGCGATGATGAACCGTGACCACGTTGCTCACGCCCAGGAATACGCCGACCGAATTGGCGATGCCCTAGGTACGGCGCAGGCAGCCGACAAGGAATACGCGGCGGCGATCAAGCTCTTCACTGATGCCGCCAAACGGTGCGCCAAAGGTGACTGGAGCGCTGGCCTGCTGGAGTTGGCGACCGCGAATGGACTCAACAGTGAGCTGTTGTCCGAGCTCGGAATGCCGCAAGAGAAGGCCTCACCCGAGGCCGTGCAGACATGGTGGGCGGGGCTCTCCCCCAGTCTGCAGGCCGAGCTGATCCACGACTACCCGCAGCAGATTGGGAACCGCGACGGGATTCCAGCAGTTGACCGCGACAAGGCCAATCGGACCTACCTGCCACTGCTGTTGAGCAGCTTGGAGGCTGACTATGCCGGGGCGGTCGGGGACGAGGAGGCAGCACTTAAAGACAAGATCGATGGTGTGAAAGGCATCCAGCAGCAACTGGACCGGGGCCGGGAGCCCCGCCCGTATCTGCTCGGCATTGGCTCGGAAGGCAACGGCCGTGCCATCGTGTCGTTCGGCAATCCGGACACCTCGAAGAACGTCTCTGCGTATGTGCCGGGCCTGAACACTAAGCTGAGCGGACATTTTGCGTCATCGGACGTGGACCGAGCCAGGAACGTGGCACACGCCGCGAACAAGATGTACCCGGATACCACGACTGCCTCTATCGTCTGGCTCGGCTACGACGCACCCCAGTTGGATGGCTTCAAGTGGTCGGCTACCGACGTGATGCGGGAGGGCGATGCCAAGGCCGGCGCCCCTGCCTACGACAGCTTCTTGAACGGTATTCGGGCCACCCATGAATCCGGCTCACCGCATGTGACGGCCATCGGGCACTCATACGGATCTTTGACCGTGGGTCAGGCCACTCAGCAACCTGGCGGAATCCCAGCCGACGACGTGGTCCTTGTCGGTAGCCCGGGCGTCGGCGTCGACAAGGCTTCCGACCTCGGGGTGGGGGCCAGCCACGTCTATGTCGGAGCGGCGGAGAACGATCAGGTAACCAACCTGCCCACGTCCAATCCTCTGGAGTACGTCGCTCCGGGGAGCGAGTACGGTCCTAAGAAGAACTGGTTTGGCACAGACCCCGCCGACAACCATTTCGGAGGCCATCACTTCAGCGTGGCCCCCGGTAGGGACACAGGCCTCGTTGGGCTCGCGACCGGAGACTTGCCTGCGCATTCGATCTACTTCGACCCGGTCGAAGGCGGCGATTCTCTGAACAACATCGCAAGCGTCGTGGCTGGCCACGGTGACAAGATCCAGACTGCGGCACCGAGGTGACGGGTGTGTTCGGACGGGCATGGCTGGTGGGCTGCGCGCTCATGGTTGCGGCGCTCGCCGCCTGTGGGGCCGGCGATGGGCAAAATGGCACAGAGGGTCAGGGAAAGAAGAAACAGAAGGCACCCACGATGGACATGCAGCAGGCTGGGCAGCGCTCGGAAGCGATTCTCGACGGCACGCTGGCGGCCATCCGTCCGCCTGTGAAATGGGCCTACGGTGCACCCGTGGAAGCGGCGTGCAGCACCGGTCTCAACGAGCCGACCGGCACCACTACCGTCACTCGCAGCAGGAACATCCTCACCGTGGTCTCCGAGCAGCGGCGCGGCAATCTGTTGGGACTCGTCCAGCGATATTGGGAGCGGCAGGGCTTCCGGATCGTCGACGTCAACTCCGACAAGGACATGCCACGGATCCGGGCCAGGGATGCTGAGGGATTCACCGTCTCCCTGGACGTCGGCAGCATCGGCAACGTCTCCGTCAGCGCGGGGCTCAGTTGTGCCGTGAACTCCGCGATGACCTATCCGACGGGGACGCCCGGACACCCCGGCGGGCCGAAGGCGGAGGAGTTGAGGCCGCGGGAGCGTTCTGACTTCTGGTCTTCCAGCGAGCCGTTCCGGCAGTAGGCGGGGAGAACGGCGGACGACGATGTGATGGTGCCTGCGTGCGGAGAAGGAAGAGGAGAACAAGCTGAGGCCGCCACGGGCCAAGGCATGGGGCCGGGTCGGCCGGACGCCGGTGGTCCGGGTACGGGGCCGGGGTTCCGGACGCGTCTCCAAGGCCGAGGAGCCGCTGGGCAACTTCCTGCAGGGCGTTGAGGAGGCCAACCATCGCGACGTGAACCAGACGCTCCTGGGGCACAGCTATGGGTCCCTGGTGGCAGGCCAGACGATGAGCACCCACATAGACCTGCCGGTCGACAACGCGACCATGGTGGGTAGTCCGGGCCCGGGCGGGGAACACGGGAAGGACCTGAACATCCCGGCGGACCATGTCGTCGCGGCCACGGCCAAGAACGACCTCATCAACCTCGCACCGCCCCCGGCAGGCCCCCTGGCTCCCCTCAATCCGAAGGCTTACATGGAGCTTTTCGATATCCGGGCGCGATCCCACAAGGCTCGTTTGCCGGGGTGATACGCGCGGTGCCTGCAGGGATGCGGACCACCCGGTTCCTGCGCCAGGCGACGGGGGCGCGGTCTGCGACGGCTCTCGTGCCGCCGTGCACGCCGGCCGCGACCTCCGTCCGAGCCGGTCGATCGTGCAGCACTGCGTCGAGGACTACGCCGCGACGGCCACAGCACCGCAGGGGGATTCCTCGCGTACGCGTGAACATGCAGAGAGTGATGGTTTCGTCGCTGTGCTATGCGACGTTATTTCCCGCCATGTGAATGGGACTTCGCTTCATCAGATGAGTCGGGGCGCGCTGGCCGGTGGTTCGTCGGCGGTACGTCCACCGTTCATGTCGCGCGATATTCCCCCTACCCATCCGAGGTCAACTGAGCCATCACCAGCCCGTACA
Organism: Streptomyces sp. NPDC058240; assembly: GCF_042882135.1. NCBI lineage: Bacteria > Bacillati > Actinomycetota > Actinomycetes > Kitasatosporales > Streptomycetaceae > Streptomyces > Streptomyces sp. NPDC058240. Next base: position 1,047,498 of record NZ_JBHVWT010000001.1, on the reverse strand, counting down.
GCAGCTCCACGTCAACGAACTCCCCTTCCTGCGGCGCCCCGCACCGCCAGCTCAGCGGATAGGTGTTGCCGTCCGGTGCGGGGATGCCCACGTACTGGTCCCGGGCAGCCGGCCCGAAGCACCTGGCGCCCGGCGGCCAGTCGTACTCCTTGCTCGACCCGGGCGGGATCAGGAAGTACGTCCACCGGGCGCCCGCGATCTCCCGTACGACCGGGCCCGGTTCGCCTTCGGTGAGCGTTCCGAGGTGCTGCAGTACGGCCTCGCCCCGTACGCCCCGCAGCCGGATGGCGTCGAAGTGGATGCCGGTCAGGTGGAGTTGGTGTCCGGCGGCGGGTACCCATTCGGGGAGTCTCTTGCTCGTCATGACTCCAAGGATTCCGACGGCTGCGTAGCGTGACCAGAAGGACACGGTCCACATCGACGGGATGTGGTGAGGGTGGTGGTGACTGTGGGGACAAGTAGTGCGCCGTCGCAGGTGCGGCGGCTCGTGGGCGAACTGATCCGTATCCATCGGGTGCGGGCCGGGCTCACGCAGAAGGACGCGGCGGACAAGCTGTTGATCTCGGAGTCGCTGATGGGGGCGGTCGAGCGGGCGGAGCGCATTCCGTCGCTGGAACTGCTAGCCGACGCGGACCGGGTCTTCGTCGCGGGCGGTGCGCTGAAGGCGTGCATCGAGTTGATCGACGAGGAGAAGTACCCGGCGAAGTTCCTGGACTGGGCGCGGCTGGAGCGGCAGGCGCGGGTCATCAGCGCGTACGAGACGATGCTGATCCCGGGGCTGCTCCAGACGGAGGCATACGCGTACGCCCTGTACCGGGCACGCAAACCCGCGTACACCGAGGACGAGATCGTCCGGCACGTCGAGGCGCGGCTGGAACGGCAGGCAGTGCTGATGCGTACGCCTCCGCCGTACGTCGGGTTCGTCATCGAGGAGTCGGTCCTGGAGCGGACGCTCGGCGGTGCGGAGGTGTTGAAGGAGCAGTTGCTGCATCTGCTGGAGTGCATGCGGCGGATGAACCACCTCACGGTGCAGGTGATGCCCTCGGCTCAGCACACGCATGCGGGATTGAACGGGCCGATGCAGTTGATGTGTACGGCGGAAGGCCGCAATCTGGTCTTCGCGGAGAGCCAGGGCGGCGGTAGGTTGATCGCCAGGCCGGAGCAGGTGGGTGACACGTTCGACCTCTTCGGCATCCTGCGGGCCCAGGCGCTCAACCCCTGGAAGTCGGCGGAGATCATCGAAACGAAGGCGAGGCAACTGTGACCACCGGGCCCGAGCTCTCCTGGTTCAAGTCCACCTACAGCAACAACGAGGGCGAGGCCTGCGTCGAAGTCGCCTACGACTGGCGCAAGTCCAGCTACAGCGGCAACGAGGGCGGCGCCTGCGTGGAGGTCGCCACCTGCCCCTACACCGTCCACGTCCGCGACTCCAAGGTCGTCGACGGGCCGACCTTCGCCGTCGCTCCCGCCGCCTGGACCGCCTTCCTGGCGGGTGCCGTCGCGGGCTGATCGCGGGCCTGTTTCGAGCCGCTGATCCCGGCAGCGGGCATGCATGCATGCGCCTGCCTGACTTGATGCGGATGGCACGGGACGAGGCGTACCGGAATCAGCTGCCGGTGCATATCTGCGGCCGGCTTGTGTGTGGAGAAGCTGAAGGTCGCCGCCCCGCCACGGAGTCCAGCGGCGCCGACTGCTGCTGGCCCGAACGACCTTCCAAGCCTCAGGAGAGAGCGCGGTGATTCCTGCACACGGCCAACGGGATCCGAACAGTGATGAGCCCGGTCCCGCGGTCGTCCTCATTACCGGTGTGATGGCGTCCGGGAAGTCCACCGTTGCCCAGGCCCTTGCCGAGCGGTTGCCGCGGGCGGTGCATGTGCGCGGGGATGTCTTCCGGCGGATGGTGGTGTCCGGACGGGCCGAGATGGTGCCGGGGGCGTACGAGGAGGCCGTGGCTCAACTCCGGCTCCGGTACCGGCTGTCCGCGATGACGGCCGATGCGTACGCGGGTGAGGGCTGGACCGCCGTGGTTCAGGACGTGGTGCTGGGGGAGGAGCTGGCCGGGTACGTCGAGCTCGTGCGGACGCGGCCGCTGTACGTCGTCGTGCTCGCCCCGGAGCCGCATGCCGTTGCCGAGCGGGAGGCCGGGCGGGGCAAGAGCGGTTACGGAGCCGGGTGGACGGTCGAGGCGCTGGACCGGGTGCTGCGGGAGGAGACGCCGCGGATCGGGCTCTGGCTGGACACGACCGGGCAGACCGTGGAGCAGACCGTCGACACGGTCCTCGCGCAGCTCGAACGGGCGCGGGTGGTGGGAGCGGCGGAGAGCTGAAGTGGCTGGAGGGCCGATACATTCGGACCTAATGTCTTATTTAACAACAGTTCCTCTATGGTTGGTGCGGTAACGCACCAACCGGAGGAGTCAGCCGAATGAGCAACCTGTTCGTCATCGCCTACGACGATCTCGCCACCGCCGACCAGGTCCGGGACAAGCTGCTGTCCATGAACCGCGAGCACCTCGTCGAGCTGGAGGACGTCGTCGTCGTCGAACGGCGTGAGAAGGACGGCAAGATAAAGCTGCATCAGGCCGTCAACCACGTGGGTAACGGTGCCGCGGGCGGCGCGCTGTGGGGGAGTGTCATCGGGCTGCTCTTCCTCGCGCCGTTCCTCGGTGCCGCGGTGGGCGCCGCGGCCGGCGCCGCCGGAGGGTCCGCCGTCGACACCGGTGTCAATGACGACTTCATGAAGGAGCTGAGCGCCAATCTCCGGCCCGGCGCCGCCGCTGTCTTCGTGCTCGTCAAGACGTCCGCCCGCGACAAGGTCATCCCCGAGATCGCCAAGTTCGGTGGTCAGCTCGTGCAGACCTCGCTCAGCAAGGAGGACGAGGCACACCTGCGGGAGATGGTGAAGGAAGCGCTCAAGGAAGAGACGACGATCGCCTCCTGATCTTCGGACCGTACGAGAGAAGGCGACTGCCCGCGCCGCGCGCAGGGTGGCCGCCTTTCGTATGTGGGGACCCGGTGCAGATCAGGGTTCCCCACGGAAGTACCCCGTCCTTGTCAAACTCGGCGAATCCAAGCCGGTACCCGAGGGCGTCGACGACCGCCGCAAAGCACTGAAGGAATTCATCAACGGTTTCGTACCGTCCGCGCTCAAGGCCCAGGGCTGTTCCTGAAAAACGCCTACGCCCGCCCGGCGCGACAGATGACGCGTACTGGGCGGGCGTACCGCATGGAGGCCGTGACCGGATTCGAACCGGTGTAACTCGAGTTGCAGTCGAGCCCCTGAACCACTCGGGCACACGGCCGTGTGTTCCTCGTCGTGGTTCGACCGTAGGGCCGGGTGTCCCGGGTGCTCAAGAGTGCGGGGCGGGGTGCAATGCGACTGCCATACGGCGTTCACGATCGGCGTCGCGGTCCTACGACCAATGGAGGACCGGTGGACCGTCTCGCGACAGGGTTCAAATGAGATCTTGCCCCTTACTCTTGGGCTCATGAGTGCCCTGGAACCGCGTGACGACATCGATGCCCCGCCGCTTGCCGCGGAGGCTCCTGTCGCCGTCGAATCCGGAGGGGTGCTCGGGCGGACCTATCGGGCGCTGAGCATCGGCATCGTCTCCGTCGTGTTCCTGATCGCCTTCGAGGCGACCGCCGTGGGGACCGCGATGCCGGTCGCCGCGCGTGAGTTGCACGGCATTCCGCTGTACGCGTTCGCGTTCTCCGCGTACTTCACGACCAGTCTCTTCGCCATGGTGCTCTCCGGGCAGTGGGCGGACCGGCGCGGTCCGCTGGGGCCGCTCGCCGCCGGGATCAGCGCGTTCGCGGCGGGGCTGCTGCTCTGCGGGACCGCCGGGACCATGTGGATCTTCGTTGCGGGGCGGGCCGTCCAGGGGCTCGGCGGCGGGCTGGTGATCGTGGCGTTGTACGTGGTGATCAGCCGGGCCTATCCGAAGCGCCTGCAGCCGTCGATCCTGGCCGCCTTCGCCGCGAGCTGGGTGATCCCGTCGGTGGTCGGGCCGCTCGCCGCCGGGAGCGTGACCGAGCACCTGGGGTGGCGCTGGGTCTTCATCGGCATCCCGGTCCTCGTGGTGTTCCCGCTGGCGCTCGCGCTGCCCGCGATCCGGCGGCGGGCGTCCGGGCCCGCTGACCCCTCGGCGCCCGTCGAGCCGTACGACCGGCGGCGCATCCTGCTCGCGCTCGGGATCTCGCTGGGTGCGGCGCTGCTCCAGTACGCCGGGCAGGAGCGGAACTGGTTCGCGCTGCTGCCGGCGGCCGTGGGTGTCGCACTGCTCGTGCCCGCCGTGCGGGGGCTGCTGCCCCCGGGGACCGGCCGCGCGGCGCGCGGGCTGCCCTCGGTGGTGCTGCTGCGCGGGGTGGCAGCCGGGTCGTTCATCGCCGCCGAGTCGTTCGTACCGCTGATGCTGGTGACCCAGCGCGGGCTCAGCCCCACGATGGCCGGGTTCTCGCTCGCGGCCGGGGGCGGGACCTGGGCGCTCGGTTCGTACGTGCAGTCCCGGCCGCGCCTGGAGCCGTACCGGGAGCGCCTGATGGTGGGCGGCATGGTGCTGGTCGCCGCGGCGATTGCGGCCGCGCCGTCCGTGCTGATCGACTCGGTGCCGGTCTGGACCGTGGCCGTGGCCTGGGCCTTCGGGTGCTTCGGCATGGGCGTGGTGATCGCGTCGACGAGCGTGCTGCTGCTGAAGCTGTCGGCGCCGGAGGAGGCGGGGGCGAACTCGGCCGCCCTCCAGATCTCCGACGGGCTGTCGAACGTGCTGCTGCTGGCCGCGGGCGGGGCGGCCTTCGCCGCGCTCGGCGGCGGTGCGGTGGGGGCCGTGCACGAAGCGGCGGAGGCGGGGGCCGCGGGGTCTCATCCGGGGGCGTTCGCGGTGGTCTTCCTGCCGATGGCCGGGGTGGCGCTGGTGGGGGCGTGGGTGGCGGCGCGGGTGCGGACGCGGTAGCTAGTACCGAGTTGGCCCCAATGGTGGTACCTTTTTGGTATGGCTATGAATCTGCGTCTGCGTGACGACCAGCAAGAGGCGCTCAAGCTCCGTGCGGAAGAGGAGGGGCGAAGTATGCACGCCATAGTGCTTCAGGCGATTGATCGGTACCTGGAACAGGAGGCGGACAGGCATGAGGTCCGCAGGCTCGGGGCCAAGTACGCGGTGCGTCACGCCGACCTGCTTCGGAGGCTGGGGGAGTAGTGAAGTACTTGACGGTCCAGGAGGTCCTGGACCTGGCGGAGCTTGCCTGTGGGGGGCAGCAGGTCGCGGTCCGTGATCTGGGGCTGCTCAGCTCGGCGGTTCACCGTCCCCAGTCCCAGATGTTCGGCATCGAGGCGTACTCGGATCTCTTCGAGAAGGCTGCTGCACTGCTTCAGTCGCTTGCCGTGAACCACCCCTTGGTGGATGGGAACAAGCGCATGGCCTGGATGTGCACAGTCGTGTTCCTCGACTTCAACGGTTCGGACATGGTCGACGTCGATCAGGACGAGTCGTACAAGCTCGTCATCGAAGTGGCGATGGGCAACCTCGATGACGTCGGGCACATCGCTCAGCGCCTGCGTTCTCTGCACGCGGGCGTGTGAGCTGAGTCGCACCCGCGCGGAGCCTCGGTTCGTTCGTACGAGGTTCCGCGCGGCGCGCCGGTAGGGTGGCCCGGTTGTCCTACGGACAGCGCCCCACGTACCCGAGAGACCCGAACCGGAGACCGTGACTACTACCGCCTCCCACCACCTCTCACCCGCCTTCCCCGGCCGCGCCCCCTGGGGCACGGCCGGCAAGCTGCGAGCCTGGCAGCAGGGCGCAATGGAGAAGTACATCCAGGAGCAGCCGCGCGACTTCCTCGCGGTCGCCACCCCCGGCGCGGGGAAGACCACCTTCGCGCTGACCCTCGCGTCATGGCTGCTGCACCACCACGTCGTGCAGCAGATCACCGTCGTCGCGCCGACCGAGCACCTGAAGAAGCAGTGGGCCGAGGCAGCGGCCCGGATAGGGATCAAGCTCGACCCCGAGTACAGCGCGGGCCCGCTGAGCAAGGAGTACGACGGCGTCGCGGTCACCTACGCGGGTGTCGGCGTCCGGCCGATGCTGCACCGCAACCGGTGCGAGCAGCGCAAGACCCTCGTGATCCTCGACGAGATCCACCACGCCGGTGACTCGAAGTCCTGGGGCGAGGCGTGCCAGGAGGCCTTCGACCCGGCCACCCGGCGCCTCGCGCTCACCGGTACGCCGTTCCGGTCCGACACCAACCCGATCCCCTTCGTCGTGTACGAGGAGGGCAACGACGGCATCCGGCGTTCCTCGGCCGACTACACCTACGGCTACGGCAATGCGCTCGCCGACGGCGTCGTCCGGCCCGTGATCTTCCTCAGCTACAGCGGCAACATGCGCTGGCGCACCAAGGCCGGTGACGAGATCGCCGCCCGGCTCGGCGAGCCGATGACCAAGGACGCCATCGGACAGGCCTGGCGCACCGCCCTGTCGCCCACCGGCGAGTGGATCCCCAATGTGCTGAGCGCCGCCGACAAGCGGCTGACCGAGGTGCGCAAGGGCATTCCGGACGCGGGCGGCCTGGTCATCGCCACCGACCAGGAATCGGCGCGCGAGTACGCCAAGATCCTCAAGCGGGTCACCGGCGAGAAGGCCACCGTGGTCCTCTCCGACGAGAAGGCCGCTTCGAAGAAGATCGACCAGTTCAGCGCGGACGAGTCCCGCTGGATGGTCGCGGTCCGCATGGTGTCGGAGGGCGTCGACGTGCCACGCCTCGCCGTGGGCGTGTACGCCACCACCATCTCCACGCCGCTGTTCTTCGCGCAGGCCGTCGGGCGTTTCGTGCGCTCGCGCAGGCGCGGCGAGACCGCTTCCGTCTTCGTGCCGACCATTCCGATGCTGCTCGACTTCGCCAACGAGATGGAGGTCGAGCGGGACCACGTCCTCGACAAGCCCAAGAAGGGCAGCGACGAGGAGAACCCGTTCGCGGAGGAGGACAAGCTCCTCGCCGACGCCGAGAAGCTGGAGGACGAGGAGACCGAGGAGCAGCTGCCCTTCGAGGCCCTCGAATCCGACGCGGTCTTCGACCGGGTGCTGTACGACGGTGCCGAATTCGGCATGCAGGCGCACCCCGGCAGCGAGGAGGAGCAGGACTACCTGGGGATTCCGGGGCTGCTGGAACCCGACCAGGTGCAGCTGCTGCTCCAGAAGCGGCAGTCCCGGCAGATCGCGCACAGCCGCCAGAAGCCGGCCGGGGAGGCCGACCTGCTGGAGAAGCCTGCCGAGGCGCGGCCGGTGGTCACGCACAAGCAGTTGCTCGGGCTGCGCAAGCAGCTCAACACGATGGTGTCGGCGTACACGCACCAGAGCGGCAAGCCGCACGGAGTGATCCACACCGAGCTGCGGCGGGTGTGCGGCGGGCCGCCGAGCGCGGAGGCCACGGCCGGGCAGATCCAGCAGCGGATCAAGAAGGTCCAGGAGTGGGCCACCCGCATGACGTGAGCGCGCCCTCTCGTACGGAGCGAGTGGGCGTGCGGGTGCCGGCCCGGGGCGGGGACAGCGGTCCTCGCCCCGGGCCGACGTCGTACGTGCGGATGAGGGGGGTGGCGCGGCTACCAGACGAACGGGGCGGACTGGTTCGCCGTGGCCACACACGGAACCGTGGCCGACGTCGGGGACGAGGCCACGATCTGCAGTGACCAGTTGGTGGCGCTCGGGGGAGAGGGCAGCACCACGGAATTCGTGCTGTCGCCCGCCGCCAGGGTGCCGGAGGTGAGCTTCAGCGGGCCCAGGGTGATCGGGTTGCCGCCGCTCAGGCCGGGGTTGGTCTTTCCGGAGAACTGCACCTGACTGGTGACGCCGCCCGAGGTCTTGGTGAGCTTGAGCGTCGTCGTGATGCTGTTCGGGTCGGCGCTGGTACCGGTCGGCATGGTGATCGCGGTGGACGTGATCTTGATGGTCTTGGACGTGCCCGAGTCGGTGGCGGTCAGGGTGGCGAGACCGCTGCCCCAGGTGCCGCAGTCGTACGTGGCCGTCGCGGTGAGCGGAGTCACCGCATGGGCTGTCGGGGCCAGCGCGAGCGCGCCGGCCACGGAACAGGCCGCGGCCAGTACCAGGGGGATGTGTCTTCGATTCGACGACATGACGGGGGGAACTCCTTCCGGTTCTGAATTCCGCAGATTCACCGAAGAACTGAAGAGGTGGATCTGCGTGCCGGGCCCGGCATGTCGGGTGCAGTGAAACTGTGATCTTCGGAGAAGTCAAGAGATGTCAACAGGCACCCTTGAAATTCCCACAGAAATGCTTTCCGGGCATTTCAGATAAGGATCAATCAGTTAAGGATCAATCAGTTCTCTCTTGACTTCTCTGCACCCGCCCTCCTCAATGTGCGCAATCAATGGGCCATGGAGGGGTGTCTGGTGATACGACGACGAAGACCCGGCGTGACCGGTCTGCTCGCTGCCTGCTTCGTGATGTCGCTGAGCTGCGCCGGGGCCACCGCCCAGGCCGCACCGCCGGCCGGAGGGCAGGCCGCCGGTACGGTCACCCCGACCGTCCACTGCACCCTGCCCGCGGGCCAGGGCGAGGCGACCGGGCCGCAGCAGATGACCGTCGAACTGTCGCCCGCGGTCGTCGCCCCGGGCGGGAAGGTGCATGCCAAGGTCACTCTGGGCCCGTCCCCGGCCACCAGTGCGCTCGCCCTGGAGGACGTACCGACCATCCCCAGCCTCGACCTCGCCATGTCCGGCGGGGCGACCGGCACCGTCACGGTGCGGGGCGCCGAGTTCACCATGGACATCCCGGCCGGCAAACCCATCGAACTCCCGCCGTACGAAGGCGACTTCCTGGTCCCGGCGGATGCCTCCGGGGATCTCTCGTTCACCCCGCTCCGCACGCTGACGCAGACCAAGGTGCTCGGCTCGGTCTTCGAGACACCGTGCGACGTCGTCGGCGGCGGCGGCAGCATCGGCACCGTCACGGTGGAGGGCACCGGCTCCGAGCCCGCCACCCTGAGCGCGCCCGCCGACCCCGTACGCCCCAACACCGCCGTGACACTGGGCGGTTCGGGCTGGGCGCCGGGCGGTGCGCCGGTGCCCTCGCTCTGTGCGGTGGGCGGTGGCGGCTGCGATCCGCTGAAGTTCAAGAGCCACACGCTCGCCATCGACGGTTCCGGGACGCTGCACGGCACGGCCACCCTCGCGGAGGCCGGTGCGGTGCCGGACGGCGCGTACGAGGTGAAGGTCAACGACGGCACGAAGGAGGCCACGGCTCCCCTCACCGTCAGGGCCGTCGCGGCCGGCGACCGCGAGATCTCGCTGTCGCGGAGCAGCGGCCCGGTCGGCAGTGTGATCACGGTCAGCGGCAAGAACTACAACCCGGACCGCTGGATCAATGTCATCGGCCTCGACGCGACGGGCACCGGGCTCGACGACAGCGCGGTCTACGTCAAGAGCGGCCCGGACGGCACCTTCGCCGTCGAGTTCACTGTGATCTCCGACGCCGTCGTCGCCGTCCAGGCGGACGAGGGCAACGACCCGGCGACCGTACGGACCGCCCCGTTCACCGTCTCCACGGGTGAGGGAGGCGGCGGCAGCGTCGACCAGAAGCTGAACACCTCGGTCAGGGCCGGGACGCTGTCCATGGTCCAGGACGGCGACACCGTCGACTTCGGTACGACGGTCCTGGGCACCGGCAGCGGTGTGCAGCGCTCCCGGCTCAACCGGGTCGAGGTGGAGGACGCCCGCGGCGTGGACAGCGGCTGGTCCCTGACCGCCACCCTGACCGGCTTCACCGGCACCGACGGCGGCACCATCCCGGCCGACGCCGTCCGCTGGACGCCCAGGTGCACGGCGCAGAGCGGCAGCGTCGGGGTGCCGGTGGCCGGGTCGCCCGCCGCGCTCGGGAGCGAGGCCGCGAGCCTCTGCCGGATGGATCCGGACGGCTCCCGCCCGTTCACCGGCGGCCGGTTCGACGCCGACGCCGATCTCACCCTCACGGTTCCCGGATTCACCCGGCCCGGGGATTACAGCGCCACTCTCACCCTCACTCTTCTCTGAGAACCGGCAGGAAGAACGTCGGGGAGAACCGCCAAGGAAAGTCCCGGAGGCGGGGGGCCCCCCCCCCCCCCCCCCACCCCACCCACACCCCCCCCCCCCCCCCCCCCACCCCCCCCCCCCCCCCTCTCCCCCCCCCCCCTCCTCCCCCCCCCTCGGGGTCGGCCCCCCGCCGCCCTTTCGAATTCGGAGAATTCCCGCAGCCGTGTTTCAGCCGCGGACGACACCCATGGAGGAGCAACATGCCCGCCCGACAACCGAGAAGAACCGAAAGACCGGGTGCGGTGTTACGCCGTGCCGTGGCCCTCACCGCCGGGGCCGTGCTCGTCTGGACCGGTGGCACCGTCGCACTCGCGCCCGCCGCCGAGGCCGGCACCGTCACCCCGACCGTCCACTGCTCCCTGCCCGCCGGACAGGGGGAGGCGACCGGGCCGCAGCAGATGAGCGTCGACCTCTCGCCGTCGATCGTCGACCCGGGCGGCAAGGTCCACGCCAAGGTCACCCTCGGTCCGTCCCCCGCCACCAGCGGCCTCAGCCTGAGCGATGTGCCCACCACCCCCAGCATCGACTTCGCCATGTCCGGCGGCGCCACCGGCACGGTCACCGTCACCGGCCCCCAGATCAACCTCGACATCCCGTCCGGCAAGCCGATCGAAATCCCGCCGTACGAAGGGGACTTCATCATCCCCGCCGACGCGAGCGGCCCGATCTCCTTCACCCCGGTGCGCAATCTGACGCGTACGAAGGTGCTCGGCTCCACCTACGAGACCCCGTGCGACGTGGTGAGCGGCGGCGGGTCCATCGGCACGGTGACCGCCGAGGGCACCGCGGGCCATCCGGCCACCCTGAACGCGCCCGCCACCGCCGTCCGGCCGTCCACCTCCGTCACCCTGTCCGGCAGTCTGTGGACCGCGGGCGCCACTCCCGTACCGTCGCTGTGCGCGGCGGACGGCGGCGGCTGCGACCCCGGCAAGTTCGTCTCCGGCACGCTCGCGATCAGCGGCTCCGGGGAACTGTCCGGCAGCGCGGTGCTTGCCGCCGCGGGCGCCGTGCCCGACGGCTCGTACCTGGTGAAGGTCGGCGACGGTACGAAGGAGGCGACCGCGCCCCTGACCGTCAAGGCCTTCGTCCCCGACGGGCCGCGGGCCATCGCGCTCTCCCGCGCCGGCGCCCCGCTCGGCAGCGTCATCGAGGTCACCGGCAGCAACTACTTCCAGGACCGGTGGATCAACACCGTTGCCCTGGACGCGAGCGGGGCGACGCTCGACGACACCGCCGTCTATGCGAAGAGCACCCCCGACGGCACCTTCAGCGCCGAATTCACCGTCTCCGACCCGGCCATCGCCTCGATCCAGGTCGACGAGGGCAACGATCCGGCCACTGTGCTGACCACGCCGTTCACCGTGACCGACGCCTCCGCGACGCTCTCCGCGGGCGCGGCGAAGGTCAGGCCCGGTGGGACGATCGCCCTCTCCGGCGGCGACTGGCCGACCGGCACCACGCCCACCGCCACGCTCTGCGGCGCCGACGGCGGCTCCTGCGACAGCGCCCGGATCAGCGGCTCCACCCTCCGGATCGGCGCCGACGGAACGCTCGCCGGTACGGTCACGGTCGCCGGATCCACTCCGCGTGCCGAATACGCGCTCCAGGTCACCGCCGGAGGAGCGCAGGCCCTCACCCCGCTGACCGTCGCCCCGTCCTTCGTCGTGCTCACCCCGTCGGCCGGTCCGAAGGGCACCGCCGTCACCGTCATCGGGCAGGGCTTCGCGAAGGTGGCGACCGTGTCCATCGTCGGGCTGCGGGCCGACGGATCGCAGACGTCCGATCCGGCGAGGACGAAGGTGGTCGGGCTGGACGGGGCGTTCTCGCAGACCTTCAAGGTCGACGCCGCCGACACCGTCGCCATCCGGGTCCGGGAGGTCCTCGTCAACCCGCGTACCGAGACGGCGGCGTTCACCATCCAGGACGGGACCGTCCCCGCCGGACCCTCCTTCGCGCTCTCGCCGCCCGAGGGGCCCGTCGGTACGGCGGTCCAGGTGACCGGTCGCGGATTCGCCCCTGTCGCCACGGTCTCGGTGACCGGCCGCACCGCGGACGGGAAGCGGACCGCCGACCCGTACGTCACCCGGGTCATCGGACTCGACGGAACCTTCGCCCTCGACTTCACCGTCCGCGACCCGGCGACGAGAGCGATCCGGGCCTGTGAGGTGCTCGTGAACGGAAAAATTGTGCAACAGTCATTCACGGTGAGTTAACGACTGTTCACTTCTGGTGCGCGAAGTGCTGAAGGCGTCGGTCGACCTGGACGCGCGTAGACCTCCGGGCTTCGGCCGACGCCGCGCTGACCGGCACTTATGCTGCTTCAAGACAACCTTGCCCCGGTCAACGCCCGGATTCTGGACGAGGCCTTCCGCTGAGCGGACTCGCTCGCTACTGTCCCAAAAAATGAACGCCCCGTGGCAGAGCCGCCCCGGGGCGCAGCCGGTGCCTGGACAGGCCGGCGGCCTCTCCGTGCGTCGCCGCTGGGACCGGCGGCGCACATTCCTGGGAACCAGCCGCTGCCGCTCATCAAAGAGGAGAGGGCGTCGTGACCGCGGAAACCTCCCAGACGCTCGACCGGGGCCTGAGGGTCCTCAAACTGCTTGCCGACACCGACCACGGTCTGACCGTCACCGAGTTGTCCAACAAACTCGGTGTCAACCGGACCGTGGTCTACCGTCTGCTCGCCACCCTGGAGCAACACGCCCTGGTGCGCCGCGACTTGGGCGGCCGGGCCAGAGTGGGCCTGGGTGTGCTGCGCCTGGGCCGCCAGGTGCATCCGCTCGTCCGGGAAGCCGCGCTGCCCGCGCTGCGGTCGCTCGCCGAGGACATCGGGGCCACCGCCCATCTCACGCTGGTCGACGGCAGCGACGCGCTGGCCGTCGCGGTCGTCGAGCCCACCTGGACGGACTACCACGTGGCCTACCGGGCGGGTTTCCGCCATCCGCTGGACCGGGGCGCCGCGGGCCGGGCGATCCTCGCCGCACGCCAGAAGCCGGTCGGCGAGACCGCCTTCACCCTCACCCACGGCGAACTGGAGGCCGGGGCGAGCGGGGCCGCGGCGGCGCTGGTGGGGGTGACCGGGGTCGAGGGCAGCGTGGGCGTGGTGATGCTCGCGGACTCCGTGCCCGAGCGCGTCGGCCCCCGTGTGGTGGACGCCGCCCGCGAGGTCGCGGACGCGCTCCGGTAGCGCGGGCTCGGCGGGGCGCCTTGCAGGGGTCCTGGCGCGCCGGGAGCCCCTGGCGCCCCGGCCCCGCCGCACGGGTTCCGCCCTCGAACGCCGGGCGGGCCGAAAAGATGCCCTCAATCGCCGGGCGGGCTGGATGTGTCACCGGGCGGGCCGGGTGCGGCCCCGGGGCGGGGCACTCGGTGACCGGGGCCGGTTAGATTGGGCGGGTGCTCACTCGTCTCTCGCGCCCCCGTGCCCTCGTCCTGTGCGCCCTGCCCGTCCTCGCCCTGTTCGGCGTGGCCGCCTTCGCACCGCTGCCGTTCACCCTGGCGCAGCCCGGCTCGACGGCGAACGTGCTCGGGGACGATCACGGCACGCCCGTGATCAGCATCAAGGGCGCGCCGACCCGCACCACCGAGGGTGAGCTGCGGATGACGACGATCGTCGCGACCGGGCCGAGCGCCGATGTCGGCATCGGCGATGTGATCGACAGCTGGTTCCGTACGGACCGGGCGGTCCTGCCCCGTGACTCCGTCTACCCGACCGGTGGCTCCGAGAAGGAGATCGAGAAGCACAACCTCGACGACATGGTGAAGTCGCAGGACTCCGCGGTCGACGCCGCCCTGAACTATCTCGGGAAGAAGCCCGGCTCGGTCGACGTGACCCTGCATCTCGCCGACGTGGGCGGCCCCAGCGCCGGCCTGTTCTTCGCCCTCGGCATCGTCGACAAGCTCGACGGCGACGGCTCCGGCGGCGATCTCACCGGCGGCCGCACCGTCGCGGGCACCGGCACGATCCAGGCGAACGGCGAGGTCGGCGCGGTCGGCGGGGTGTCGCTGAAGACCCAGGCCGCACGCCGCGACGGGGCGACCGTCTTCCTCGTGCCGAAGGCGGAGTGCAGGGAGGCGGGCGCCGAGCTCCCCAAGGGGCTGCGGCTGATCCCGGTCACGACCCTGAAGAGCGCGGTGTCCTCGCTCCGGGCACTGGAGCAGGGGCACAAGGTCCCGAGCTGCTGATCTCCCCGGCCGGTGACGGTGCTGGCGCGCGGCCCACCTCGGCCACCGCCACCGCCCCGTCCATCGTGCGCCACGCCGGGAACACCAGCGGGCTCAGCGTCGCCAGCAGGTACACCCCGCCCATCGCCAGCAGCGCCCCCTTCACGCCCGCGCTCTCCACCAGCAGGCCGGCCGTGAGTCCGCCCACCGGCATGGCCAGTTCGCCGCCCGCCGTGAGGACCCCGGAGACCCGGCTGCGCAGCTCGTCGGGGACCGTTCCGTAGATCACCGTCGTCAGGATCGGGTTCAGCACCCCGCCCGCGAGACCACTCAGCGCCATGGTCACGGCGAGCGGCAACGTCGTCCCGGTCAGCGCCGCGACCACGTACCTGGGCGCACCGCACAGCACCACGCACACCGTGAACACGGCCCGCCGCGAGAAGCGGTGCCCGACCGCCCCGTACAGCAGCGCCCCGGTCAGCCCGCCCGCGCCGAACAGCGCGGTGAGCAGCCCGATGTCCCTGGCCCCGCCCAGTTCGGCGGAGGCGTGCACCGGCAGCAGGACGGCGTTCCAGCCCTGGTCGGTGCCGTTCATGAACAGGACCATCACCACGACGGCCAGCAGCAGCCGGTTGCCCAGCAAGTAGGCGAAGCCCTCGCGTAGTTCGGTGCGGTACGCCCGCAGCGAGACAGGCGCCGCGGCCTTGCGCGGCTCGGCCGCGCGCACCCCTCGTACGCCTGCCGCGATCAGCAGCGCGGACGTCAGGAACGTCGCCGCGTCCAGCAGCAGTACGCTCTCCGCGCCGACGAGCGCGATCAGCACGCCGGCCAGCGCGGCCCCGACCATCCGGGCGCCGCGCGAGACGGCGTCGAAGAGGCTCGCGGCGCGGGCGAGGGTGGTGCCGGCGTGTTCGGCGAGATCCGGCACCAGGACGTAGCGCGCGGAGTTGCCCGGGGTGTGCGCGAGCCCGCCGATCGCCATCAGCGCGCACAGCATCCAAAAGGCGAGGGCGTCCGCGTAGTGCAGCAGCGGAATGGCGGCGACGGCGAGGCCGCACACCAGGTCGGAGGCGACGGAGACCCGGCGCCGTCCGATCCGGTCGATGACGGGACCGCCGATCAGGGCGGAGACGACGATCGGCAGGGTCGCGCAGAAGGCGACGACCCCGGCCCGGCCGGCACTTCCCGTGGTCTCCAGGACGAACCACGGCACCCCGATCAGGGTGAGTGAAGTACCGGCCGTGGATATGGAGTTGGCGGACAGTACGGCGATGAGCGGGATACGGCTGCGGTCCCCCCGCCCGTTCACGCCGTACCGGCTGCGAAGGGAGTGCGGCCGGGGTGGCGGGGCAGGACGCGTAGTCCCAGGTCGACGAGGGCCCAGCCCAGCCGGGTGCGGAGTCCGCCGCGCGACGCGGTCGGCGCGAGGCCGAACTCGGTTGCCTGCCGCAGCAGTTCGGCGGAGCGCAGACGGTGCAGCAGCAGATGTGTGTCGGAGTGCATGACGGTGTCCTTCCGGTCAGGAGGGGCTCGTTGCCCACAGGGTCGTCGCGCTGCGGGCTTGTGCTCCGCGGGCTGGTTACTCCGCGGGGCGCGGGAAGAAGTGCACATGGCTGCGGACGTTGGCCGATCCCTCGGTGTCTTCCGGGACCCGGCCCCGGTAGCTCTCGATGAGGTCGTGGATCTTCCGGATCAGCTCCTCGGAGAGATCCGGCGTGAGACGCACCTGGAAATCGCTGACGTCCCAGCCCTCGCGCCATTCGTCGGGCCATTCGCGCATGGTGCCGATCCAGGTGTTCAGCTCCTGGGCGTGCGTGGTGGCCATCTCGTGGAGTACGACGTCGACCGCACCGCGCACCTCGGGGTCCGGGTGGCTCAGGAACCTGCCGCTGTCGAAGATGGTGCCCCGGTGCACGGCCCGCCACCAGCGCTCGCGGCCCTTGCCGCGTTCCGGGTCGTCCTCGACGAAGCCGTACGCCCCCAGCTGTCTGAGGTGGTAGCTGGTGGCGCCGCTGGACTCGCCGAGCCGGTCGGCGAGACCGGAGGCGGTGGCGGGGCCGTACTCCCGCAGTGCGGCCAGCAGGCGCAGCCTCAGGGGGTGGGCCAGTCCGCGCAGGGTGCGGGCATCGACCTTGTGGATGTTCTCGGCTTCGGCGGGGGTCTCGGCGCCGTCCTCTGGTGCGGGCATAAGTAAACGGTAGAGTTACAAAGCTCTCTTTGCAACATGTTCGTTGCAATGGAATCTTTGCGAGTGACGGGAAGTGCCCGGGAGGGCCGCGACGCGGATTCCCGGCTCACCCCTGCTTGATGAACCCCTCCTGGATCAGCCAGTCCTTCGCCACCTCGTGCGGGTCCTGCCCGTCCACGTCCACCTTGGCGTTGAGCACCTGGGCGACCTCGGTGGTCAGCTTCTTGCTGACCGGGTCGAGCAGCCCGGCGATCTCCGGATACTTCTCGAAGGTCTTGGTGTGGATGACCGGCGCCGCGTTGTAGTTGGGGAAGAAGTGCTTGTTGTCCACGAGCACGTCGAGGTTCATCGCCTTGATCCGGCCGTCCGTGGTGAACACCTCGCCCAGCAGACAGGAGTTGGACTTCGAGACCTGGGTGTAGATGATCCCGGCGTCCATCTTCTTGATGTTGGCGGCCGGGAGCGACATCCCGTAGGCCTTCTCCATGCCCGGCAGCCCGTCGTCGCGCGAGGCGAACTCGTTCTCCACGCAGATCGTCACCGCCGACGGGACCTTCTTCGCCAGCGCCGCGACATCGGAGAGCGTCTTCAGGTGGTACTTCGCGTTGTTCTTCCGGCTGATGGCGAGCGCGTAGGTGTTGTTGAGCGTGGACGGCGTCAGCCAGGTCACCCCGGTTCTGCGGTCCTGGTCGCGGACCGCCGCCCACTGCTTCAGCGGGTCGGGGATCGGTTTCGCGTGGCCCAGGTAGGTGATCCAGCCGGTGCCCGTGTACTCGTACATCGCGTCCGCGTCACCCTTGACGATCGCCTCGCGCGCACTGATCGAGCCGGGCAGGTTCGTCCGGTCCAGGACCTCCGCGCCGGCGGCCTTGAAGACCAGGCCGATCATCTGGCCCAGGATGATGTTCTCGCTGAAGTTCTTCGAGGTGACGGTCAACGAGGCACCGTCCAGCGGCTTCCCCCGGCCGACCGAGCCCGGCTCCACGTCGTCCACCATCGGCGAGCCGCTCTTCAGCCCGCACCCGGAGAGCAGCAGCGCCAGCGCCACCGCCGTCCCCACCAGGCCGGCCCGTACCTTCCGCGGACCCATCACCCCACCTCCAGTCCGCGCGGCGTCAGCGCCACCTCGACCAGTGAGGCCAGCCAGTCCACCAGCAGCGCCAGCACCACCGTCAGCACGGAACCGAGCACCAGCACCGGCATCCGCTGGGTCTGGATGCCCGAGGTGATCAGGTCCCCGAGGCCACCGCCACCGACGAAGGTGGCCAGGGTCGCCGTGCCGACATTGAGCACCAGCGCCGTGCGCACCCCGGCCAGGATCAGCGGGACGGCGAGCGGCAGTTCGACCTTGGTGAGCGTCCCCGTCGCCGACATGCCGATGCCGCGCGAGGCCTCGACCAGGTTCGGCTCGATCGCCTTGAGACCGGCCACCGTATTGGAGAAGACCGGCAGCACCGCGTAGATCACCATGCCGATGATCGCCGTGGAAGGACCGATGCCCAGCCAGATCACCAGCAGCGCCAGCAGGCCGATCGCCGGTGTCGCCTGCCCGATGTTGGCGACCGCCGTGACCACCGGGGCGCCCTTGCGCAGCCCGCGCCGGGTCAGCGCGATCCCCAGCGGAATGGCGATGATCAGCACCCAGAACGTCGAGATCGCGGTCAGCCGCACATGCTGCCACCAGCGCAGCTGCACATTGCCGCCGGTCAGCGAGTTCCGCGCGATCGAGTCGAGATGGACATGGGTGATCCACAGATACGTGATGACCAGCACGATCGCGAGTGCGAGCGGCATCACCACCAGCTTGCGCCAGGTCAGCCGGCGCGGCGGACCGGCCGGTGGCGGGGCGGGCTCCTCCTCCTCGTCCCGGAAGGCATGGCCCTTGACGTCGTGCTCGCCGGGCGGGCGGTCCTTGTCGGAGGACGGCACGGGCGGCTCGGAGCGTGCCCGGCGGGAGGATTCGTGGTTCAACGGTGAGTTGGGGGTCATACGCCCGCACCGCCCTCCAGCTCCGCCTCGGTCTGGTGGCTGCGCAGCTCCTCCAGGTCGTGCTGGTGCTCGATGGCGGCGAGCCGGTCGGCCTCCAGCAGTTCATGGACGGAGTTCATCAGGGTCTGCATGTCGACGACCCCGATGAACTCGCCGCGCCGCCCGGTCACCGCGACCCGCCCGCCGCTGTCGATCAGCACCGCTTCCAGCGCGTCGTGCAGCGTCGCGTCGCGCGTCACCGTGTCGTGGACCAGCTGCCCGGCCCGTGCCAGCGAACCCCGGGCCCGCATCAGGTCGCCGCGCCGCAGCCACTTGTACGGGCGGTTCCTGCGGTCCAGCATCAACAGCTCGTTGTGCGGGCCGCTGCGCAGCTTGTTGAAGATCGACTGGAGCGGGTCGTCGACCGTCACCGTCGGGAACGCGGCCATCTCCACATCCCGTACGCGGGTGAGGTTGAGCCGCTTCAGCGCCGCGCCGGCCCCGACGAAGCCCGAGACGAAGTCGTCCGTCGGATTGGTGAGGATCGCCTCCGGGGTGTCGAACTGCGCGATGTGCGAACGCTCCCGCAGCACGGCGATCCGGTCACCCAGCTTGATCGCCTCGTCGAAGTCGTGGGTGACGAAGACGATCGTCTTGTGCAGTTCGTGCTGGAGCCGGATCAGCTCGTCCTGCAGGTGGTCACGGGTGATCGGGTCGACCGCGCCGAACGGTTCGTCCATCAGCAGCACCGGCGGATCGGCCGCCAGCGCCCGCGCCACGCCCACCCGCTGCTGCTGACCGCCGGAGAGCGCGCGGGGATAGCGCCCGTGGAACTCCCGCGGATCGAGCCCCACCAGATCGAGCATCTCCTCGACCCGGTCCTTCACCTTCGACTTCGACCAGCCGACCATCTTCGGCACGAGGGCGATGTTCTCGGCGACCGTCATGTGCGGGAAGAGCCCGGACGACTGGATCGCGTACCCGATCTTGCGGCGCAGCTTCACCGGATCGATGTCGGTGACGTCCTCGTCGTTGATCCTGATCCGCCCGGACGACGGCTCGATCAGCCGGTTGATCATCTTCAGGGTGGTGGACTTCCCGCAGCCGGACGGCCCGACGAAGATCACCGTCTCGCCGGCCTTGATGTCCATCGAGACGCTGTCCACCGCCGGGTTCGGGTTGCCCGGGTAGTGCTTGGTCAGGTCCTCCAGCTGGATGGTGGCACCGGAGGTGGTCCTCTCCGCTCCGGCGCCGTCGGTGTCCGTGCTCCCGGTGGCGGTCTCAGACACGAATCCCCCTTGGAATGGTGAGCCGCCCGAGCAGTACGTACGCGGCGTCGAAGAGCAGAGCGAGGATGACGATGCCGAGCGTGCCCGCGAGGACCTGATTGATCGCGTTGGCGCTGCCCAGCGAGGCGATGCCGCGGAAGATCTCGTTGCCCAGGCCGGGCCCCGAGGCGTACGCGGCGATGGCGGCGATGCCCATCAGCATCTGTGTGGAGACCCGGATCCCGGTGAGGATCGGCGGCCAGGCGAGCGGCAGTTCCACCCGGCACAGCCGGGCCAGCCGCGACATCCCGATGCCCTTCGCCGCGTCGACCAGTGCCGGATCGACGCCGCGCAGCCCGACGATGGCGTTGCGGACGACGGGCAGCAGCCCGTACAGCGTCAGGGTGATCACCGTGGGCGCGACCCCGAGGCCGACGAGCGGGATGAGCAGACCGATCGCGGCGAGGGAGGGGATGGTGAGGATCGTCGCCGTCGACGTGATGGCCAACGACCCGGCCCAGCCGCTGCGATAGGTGACGACCCCGATCAGGATGCCCAGCACGGTGGCGATGACCATGCACTGGAACACGGCGCTGACATGCTGGTACGCGTCGGTGAGCAGCTGTTGGTGGCGGTTGCCCAGGTACTCCCAGAAGCTCACGCGTCACTCCTCGGCTCAGTCGTTGTCCTCCGCGGCCTGCTCGACGAGCGGGATGATCCGCAGCGGGACCGGGTTCTCCATGACGATGGCCGTGGAGGCCCGGACGATGCCATCAAAACCGACAACCCGGTCGATCACCCGTTGAAGATCGGCGTTGGAACGCGCGACGAGACGGCAGAGCATGTCGCCGTGCCCGGTGGTGGTGTGCAGCTCCAGTACTTCCGGTACGCCGGCCAAGTGGGCCCGTACGTCGGAGCCTTGGCCCTGCTTGATCTCCAGCGTGGCGAACGCGGTGACGGGATAGCCGAGCGCCGCCGGATCGACCGCCGGGCCGAATCCGCGGATGACTCCATTCGACTGAAGCCGGTCGAGCCGGGCCTGCACCGTCCCGCGGGCCACACCGAGTCTGCGCGATGCTTCCAGGACGCCGATGCGGGGCTCGCGGGCCAGCAGCACGATGAGCCGCCCGTCCAGATGATCGATCGCCATGGTCTTCTCCGGAGGGCCGACGTGATGGTCATCATGTACAGATAGCCCGCTCATCATCCCTATCCGCTGTACAGATTGCCCAGCAGATTCGCAAACTATTGCGCACCTTGCGAAGCGGCGAGAGCCTTCGGACATGACTGAGACTCTGCACACCACCCCCGAAACAGCCCGGCAGGCCGACTCCTTCCCGGTCAAGGGAATGGACGCGGTCGTCTTCGCCGTCGGCAATGCCAAGCAGGCCGCGCACTACTACTCGACGGCGTTCGGCATGAAGCTGGTGGCCTACTGCGGACCGGAGAACGGCAGCCGCGAGACGGCGAGTTACGTACTGACCAACGGATCGGCCCGTTTCGTCTTCACCTCCGTCATCAAGGCCGCCACCGACCACGGCCGCTTCCTCGCCGCCCATGTGGCCGAGCACGGCGACGGCGTCGTCGACCTGGCCATCGAGGTCCCGGACGCCCGCGCGGCCTACGCGTACGCGGTCGAACACGGCGCCCTCGGCCTCGACGAGCCGCACGAGGTCAAGGACGAGCACGGCACCGTCGTGCTCGCCGCCATCGCCACGTACGGCAAGACCCGCCACACCCTCGTCGAGCGCTCCGGCTACGAGGGCCCCTACCTCCCCGGCTACGCCGCCGCCGACCCGATCGTCGAGCCCCCGGCCAAGCGCACCTTCCAGGCCGTCGACCACTGCGTCGGCAACGTGGAACTCGGCCGGATGAACGAGTGGGTCGGCTTCTACAACAAGGTCATGGGCTTCACCAACATGAAGGAGTTCGTGGGCGACGACATCGCCACCGAGTACTCCGCGCTCATGTCGAAGGTCGTCGCCGACGGCACCCTCAAGGTCAAGTTCCCGATCAATGAACCCGCGATCGCCAAGAAGAAGTCCCAGATCGACGAGTACCTGGAGTTCTACGGCGGCGCCGGCGTCCAGCACATCGCGCTCGCCACCAACGACATCGTCGCCTCGGTACGGGCGATGCGGGCGGCGGGCGTCCAGTTCCTGGACACGCCCGACTCGTACTACGACACCCTCGGCGAGTGGGCGGGCGAGACCCGCGTACCCGTGGAGATCCTGCGCGAGCTGAAGATCCTCGTCGACCGCGACGAGGACGGCTACCTGCTGCAGATCTTCACCAAGCCGGTCCAGGACCGCCCGACCGTCTTCTTCGAGATGATCGAGCGCCATGGCTCGATGGGCTTCGGCAAGGGCAACTTCAAGGCCCTGTTCGAGGCGATCGAGCGCGAGCAGGAGAAGCGCGGCAACCTCTGACCCTCGGGTCGGCGCGCCACAGGCTCCGGGCTCCTCAGCGGCTGCCCGGGGCCTGTGGCGTTGTCGCGGGCTTCTGCGGCCCGGATTTCTGCGGCTCCGGCTTCTGTGGTTCCGCTTTCTGCGGTGCGGGAGCCTCGGCCGCGGGCACCGGCTCGGGCTCGGGCTCCTGGACGGGCCGCATGTCGTGCGGGGCGACCGGCGGGGGAGGCGTCAGGCTGTCCAGGGCCTCCCGGGCGGCCGGACCGGCCAGCGGCGAGAACCGCGGGTTGGAGCGCAGGGCCTCCTCCAGATTGCGGCGCGCCGGACCGTACTCCCGCAACGCCTTCTGGATCACGCCCAGGTGGTACGCGTACGAGGCGTTCTGCCCGCCCGTGTCGACCGCGTGGGCCGCGTACTCCAGCGCGGCGGACGGGTCGCCGGAGCGGTGCAGGGCCCAGCCCAGCGCGTCCGCCACCGCCGCGCTGCGGTGCGAGCGCGCCCACGCGGCGTCCAGCAGCTCGACCGCCGCGTCCGGGTCCCCGTGATCGGCCTCGTAACGGCCGCGCAGGAGCGCGTTGTCCACGCCCTGGGCATCGTCCCGGGCGAGCGCCTCGCGGAGCCGTTCGTACTGGCTGCGGGCCTCGCCGTCCAGCCCCAGCGACTCGTACAGCTCGCCCAGCTCCACCATGTATTCGGGCCGGGGGAGCTGCGCCAGCGCGGCCCGGTAGTCGCGCTGCGCCTCGTCCGTACGGCCGAGCGCCGCCAGTGCCCTGGCCCGGCCCGCGAGCGACGGATGGTGGGCGCGGTCGGTCCGCAGCGCCGCGCTGTACTGCGCGACCGCTTCCTGCGGCTCGCCCCGCTCCCAGGCCAGTTCGCCCAGCAGGGCCAGGCATTCCGCCTTCTGCGCGGGTGTGGCCGCCCGGTCCGCCGCGTCCTGCGCGTTGGCCAGCGCGTCCTCGCGCCAGCCGCGGGCCAGGTACATCCGTGCCGTCTGCAGGAGCGCCGGGACCCCCGCACGCAGCGCCGTGAACCTCGCCACCGCCGTGTTCACGGACTTGTAGTCCCCGAGACCGCTGTACGCGTCGATCAGCGCCGGATACACGGTCCACTGCTTCGGCTGCCGCGCCCGTACCGTCTCGCCCCACTTCTTCGCCGTGGCGAAGTCGTGCCGGGCGTCGGCGAGCTCCGCGAGTCCCACCCAGGCCGCCGTGTTCCCGTTCTCACCCGGCCGGACATTCAGCGAGCGCTTCAGCGCCTGCTCGGCCCGTCCGTAGTACGCCGTGTCCGCGGAACGCCGCGCCCACTCCACGTAGGCCGTGCCGAGCACCGCCCAGGACCGCGCGTCGGACGGATGCGTGCCCACCCACTGCTGCTGGTCCCCGATCAGCGCCGTCAGGTCGGAGAGCGAGGCCGGGGAGCCCGCGGCCGTCGCCGTCAGCGCACGCGAGACCGGGCCGGGCACGGGCGGCGTCGAGGCCTTCTTCCCGTCCTCCGGAACGGCCACCACCGCACCCGTCACCAGCACCGCACCCGCCACCACGCCCAGGGCCGCCCTGCGCAGCGTCGTACGCAGCGAGAGGGGCGGGAGCTCGGCCGGTGACGCCAGCTCGGAGAGCGCGGAGGCGCCGGAGAAGCCGTAGAGCGCGGGGTCGTCAAGGGGAGGGCGGCTCGGTTCGGGGGGCTGCGGAGGCTGCTGCGGCATGACATCCATGCCGATCACTCTGCGTCAGTAATAAGAGCACACCGCGTCTTGCGAAGGCTGCCGCGGACGGGTTCACACCAATGGGCCCGGGTGTCACGCTTGGATCATGAACGGTCTTCTCGAACAACTGCGTGCGGGACTGCCCGCCGAGGCACTGATCACGGATCCCGACGTCACCGCCTCGTACGCCCACGACATGGCGAGCTTCTGCGACGCGGGCACGCCCGCGGTCGTCGTGCTCCCGCGCACGGTCGAGCAGGTCCAGCACGTCATGCGCACCGCCACCGCGCTGCGCGTCCCGGTCGTCCCGCAGGGAGCCCGCACCGGCCTGTCGGGCGCGGCCAACGCCTCCGACGGCTGCATCGTGCTGTCCCTGGTCAAGATGGACCGGATCCTGGAGATCAGCCCGGTCGACCGGATCGCAGTCGTCGAGCCCGGCGTCATCAACGCGGCGCTGTCCCGGGCGGTCGACGAACACGGTCTCTGCTACCCGCCGGACCCCTCCAGCTGGGAGATGTGCACCATCGGCGGCAACATCGGCACCGCGTCCGGCGGCCTGTGCTGCGTGAAGTACGGGGTCACCGCCGAATACGTACTCGGCCTGGAGGTCGTCCTCGCCGACGGGCGTCTGCTCACCACCGGCCGCCGCACCGCGAAGGGCGTCGCCGGGTACGACCTCACCCGGCTCTTCGTCGGCTCGGAGGGCAGCCTCGGCATCGTCGTCAAGGCCGTGCTCGCGCTGAAGCCCCGGCCGCCGCAGCAGCTGGTCCTGGCCGCGGAGTTCCCGAGCGCGGCGACCGCCTGCGACGCGATCTGCCGGATCATGGAGCGTGGTCACACTCCGTCACTCCTCGAACTGATGGACCGTACAACGGTCCAGGCCGTCAACAAGATGGCCAACATGGGCCTCCCCGACACCACCGAGGCGCTCCTGCTCGCCGCTTTCGACACGCCGGACCCGTCGGCCGATCTGGCCGCCGTCGCCGAGCTCTGCACCGCGGCGGGCGCCACCGACGTGGTCCCCGCGGAGGACGCCGCCGAGTCCGAGATGCTGCTCCAGGCCCGGCGGATGTCGCTCACGGCGCTGGAGACCGTCAAGTCGGCCACGATGATCGACGACGTCTGCGTACCCCGCTCGAAGCTCGGCGCCATGCTGGAGGGCACCGCGGCCGTGGCCGAGAAGTACGGCCTCACCATCGGCGTCTGCGCGCACGCGGGCGACGGCAACACCCACCCCGTCGTCTGCTTCGACCACACCGACGCCGACGAGTCCCGGCGGGCCCGCGAATCGTTCGACGAGATCATGGCGCTCGGCCTGGAACTCGGCGGCACGATCACCGGTGAACACGGCGTCGGCGTCCTGAAGAAGGAGTGGCTCGCGCGCGAGCTCGGCGAGGTGAGCGTCGAACTGCACCGAGGCATCAAGCAGGCGTTCGACCCGCTGGGGCTGCTCAACCCCGGCAAGGTGTTCTGACGGTCGGCGTGCCGGCGGCCGGGCGGAACCGCGCCGGCTCACGCCTCGCCGTCCTGCGACTCGTCCGACGGCCACGGGTCGCGCATCCACAGGTCGTCGGCCGGCAGCGGCGCGAGCAGCTCGGCGAGGCCCTCGTCGATCCCGAGCAGCTCGGCCTCCGTGCCGGGCGGGACCACCCGCAGCGTCCGCTCCACCCAGGCGGCCACCGCGGCGGACGGCACCTCCAGGAGCGCGTTCCCGTCGGGCGAGGTCAGCGCGACGAAGATGACGTTGCGCCGTTCGACCTTGGTCGGCCAGATCCGGACGTCCCCGTGACCGCACGGCCGGAACACCCCCTCGACCAGCAGATCGCGGGCGAACGTCCAGTGGACCGGGAAGTCGGAGCCGATGTGAAAGGCGACGTGCACGGCGTACGGGTCCTCCGTGCGGTACGTCAGACGGGCGGATACGGGGATGCTGCGCTCGGGCGACAGGACCAGCTTGAGTTCCAGCTCGCGTTCCACGACGGTGTGCATGAGTGCGTCCTTCCGGTGCCTGTGGGCCGGTCCCATGACCGGCCCGCACAAGGAGAGAGCGCCCTCCCCGCCATCTATTACGCGACTTCCGAAAAATATTTCCGGGCGAAGGGAAAGCGGCCCAAACCCCTGGAGTGGCCCAGGGGTACGCGGGCGTCTGGTAGATGTGGACCCGTTGCATTCAGGCCTCGAAGAGATACGGGACCACGGTGATGAGCGCCCCAACCCCGGCACCCGGTGACGAAAGCCCCCGCGAGGGGTACTACCCCGACCCGTCCATTCCCGGATATGTCCGGTACTGGAACGGTGCTTCGTGGGTGCCCGGCACGAGCCGCCCCGCTCCTCAGCAGGGCGAGTCGATGCCTGTGGCGCCTTCCGGAGCAGAGCCCTCCGCCCCGGCGGCCGAGCCGCAGCCGCAGCCGCTCCCGGCGGTCCCGGCACCGGTGGACGAGACCGGCCCGGTCTTCCTCGACGAGGAGCGGCACGCGGGCAACCGCCCCGAACCGGCCACCGCCTGGCAGGCCGACGCCTCCCGGCAGACCGGATTCGGCGGGGAACGCGACCGCCGGGTCTCCTGGGGCGGCCCCGGCCGGCCCGATGAACAGGGCGGCCAGGGTGAACAGGCCCGGCCGTCGGGGCCGGAGTCCGGAGCCGGTACGGAGCCCGGCCACGATCCGCGCATGCCCGCCGACCTCGTCCCGGTGAACCCCGTCCCCGTGAACCCCGTCCCGGCCGCCCAGGTGCCGGACGACCGCGCTCCCGCGGTCCGTGCCCCCGCGGACCCGCGACGGCCCGCCGCCGCTCCCGTTCCTTCTCCCTCCGAGTCGGCGGACGGTGTGCTGCCGGGCGTGCGGGACGCCGGTGGCCAGGTCCCCGAGAACACCGTGGCGATCCGGGTCGACCGTCGGCTCGCTCGCCGGACGCCGGAACCGGCGGCCACGGAGGGGACGATGGCGATCCGCGCGATTGCCCCCGGCACGGGCGCACAGGCCCCCGTCCCGGCCCCGGCACAAAACCCCGTCCCGATCCCGGCGCAGAATCCCGCCCCGGCCCCCGCGCAGAACCCCGCCCCCTGGACGCAGCAGTCCAATCCGCCCGCCCAGCCCCAGCTCCCGGCCCAGCAGCAGCACCAGCCCCAACTCCCGGCCCAGCAGCACCAGCCGCAGCCCCAGCCCCAGCTCCCGGTCCAGCAGCACCAGCCTCAGCCTCCGCCGCAACTCCAGCCCCAGCAGCCCCGCCCGCAGTTCGGTGCGCAGGGTGCCCAGCCGGACCAGCCCGTCGTGCCCTGGAAGCCTCCGGTCGACGACCCCTTCCAGCAGCTCGCGCAGGCCCAGGCGGCGGCCAGGCCCGCCGGGCTCGGCAAGCGGTTCGCCGCCCGGCTGATCGACACCGTCGTGCTGATGGCGCTCGTCGGCGGGGTCGGCTTCCCGCTCGTCTCGCAGGCACTGGACCACATCGACGAGAAGATCAACGCGGCGAAGCTGTCCGGTGAGACGGTCACCGTCTGGCTGGTGGACTCCACCACGGCCGGTCTGTTCGGCGGGGTGCTCGGCGCGTTCCTCGTGCTCGGCGTCCTGCTGGAGGCGCTGCCGACGGCCAAGTGGGGGCGCACGCTCGGCAAGAAGCTCTGCGGACTCGAAGTGCGGGACATCGAGTCCCACGGCGCCCCGGCCTTCGGCGCCGCGCTGCGCCGCTGGCTGGTCTACGGCGTGCTGGGCGTCCTCGTGATCGGCGTGGTCAACGTGCTGTGGTGCCTGTTCGACCGGCCGTGGCGCCAGTGCTGGCACGACAAGGCGGCACACACCTTCGTGGCGGGCTGACTGCACTCATCCGGCCGACGGCCCATCGGGTGAGGGGCCGTCGGGCCGCCCCGTTCCCCCGAACGCACCTGAGCCGTTGCGGGCACCCCCGGGGCGGGGTGCACTGCCCCCATGAGCAACGATCAGCCGACGTCCGGTCAGCCGCCCGAGGACGACCCGTTCCTCAAGAAGCCGCACGAGCCGCCGCCGTCATCGGGTTCGCCGTACGACAGCGCTCCGCCGCCCCCGCCGCCGTACGATCCGGGCCCCTTCGGTGGCGGCGGACCGTACGGCGGTGTGGATCCGCTGGCCGGCATGCCCCCGCTCGCGGAGCCGGGCAAGCGCATCCTGGCCCGGCTGATCGATTTCCTGATCATCTCGATCCCGCTCTATCTGATCTCGCTGCCGTGGGGCGGCGCGGTCGAGATGTCGGACAACAACGGTAGCGGCAACGGCAACGGCAACGGCGTCGGCGACGTCTTCAGTCAGACGTACAGCGGGCACCAACTGCTGTGGTCGCTGATCGGCCTGGTCGTCTACGTCGCGTACGACACGTACTTCACGCACAAGGACGGCCGGACCCTCGGCAAGCGGCTGCTGAAGCTGCGGGTCGCGATGCTCAACGACGGCCGGGTGCCGGACACCGGTGCGTCGTTCCTGCGGGCCGTGGTGCTGTGGCTGCCGGCGCTGCTGTGCTGCCCGTGCCTGTGGTGGCTGATCAACATCGTGCTCATGTTCACGGACAAGCCGTACCGGCAGGGCCTCCAGGACAAGGCGGCGAAGACGGTGGTCGTGCAGATCAACTAGGGTCCGTCCGACCCTGATCCGCCGGACAGACCCCAGGCCCCGGCCGCCCCTGATCCGCCGTACCGGACTTGGTTCCGGAAGCCGTGTGCGGTCGCGGTACGGCGGTTCAGTGCCGCAGGGAGTGCTGGCCCACGCGCGCGTCCGCGGCGGGCGCGGAAGGCTGTGCGGCCTTGCGGGGCGTGAGGATCGGGGACTGGACCCCGTCGCGGGCGGGGCCCTCGGCCTCGACGGCCGCGGAGACCGCGTCCTGGTTCACCCGGACCGTGGAGCGGGCCCTCGCCTGCTTCGCGGTTTTCGCGCGTGACGGCTGGGGTACGGTCACGGCCACCAGCAGACCGAGCGCGAGCGCCGCGGTTCCGATGACGGCGATTCCGACGCCCGAACCCGTACGGGAAAGCAGCAGCATCGCGAGGGTCGCGAAGACGACGGTGACCGAACCGTAGGAGAGCTGTGCGGCAGTGGGACGCGGCATGGCGGTATCCGTCCTCGGGGCATCGGATGGGCAGTCTCTCAACACGGTCGCACTGTCAAGCGACTCTACGACGGTGGATGCCCGAGAGGGACCACTGGTAAGCACGACCTAACCCACGGTACTGGTGCACGGGGGGCGCACGGAGTCATACTCCGCTCCAACCGTGGTCCATGACGCACCGGTTGCCCGCTCGATGAACGTCCGGATAACGGAAGCGTTCTCCTACATAGTGCACTTGGCCTGTTCAAGTCAAGATCTGTCTTTTCTCGCGTAACTCCGGTCGAATGTCGTCACTTGTGACGCGTATTCGCGCGCGGCCCCACATTCCCCTGGCCGCAGCGGCGAGTGCCGGGGAGGACTGCATCAAGTGACCAAGAACAGACGGGCGCTTCGCGCTGCAGCGGTTGTCGTGGCCATGGCCGCCACAGCCGCCACGGCGTCAGCTTTTGCCACGGCCCAGGCAGATGACAAGACGCCCGCAGCCAAGAGCACCACCATCGACCGCCGCGACCCGGGGTCGGCCAAGGGCAACGAGCACGACCTGAAGGGCCCGTTCAGCAAGCGGCAGGACGCGCAGCGTCAGGCCGCCCTGGAGCAGGTCATATCGGGCGACAAGAAGGTCTCGAAGCGGGGCGGCTCCAAGGTCGTCAAGCTCGACGACAAGAAGTACGTCGAGCTCGGCCGCGAGAAGACCGACAAGATCTTCACGATCCTGGTGGAGTTCGGCGACAAGGTCGACAACACCACCATGTTCGACCCGGACGGCGACGGTCCCAAGCCGGCCGTTCCGAAGTACGGGGGCACGCCCGGCCCGCTGCACAACAAGATAGCCAAGCCGGACCCCAAGAAGGACAACAGCACCGCCTGGCAGGCCGATTACAACCAGGCGCACTTCCAGGACCTCTACTTCGGTTCGGGTGCCGGCAAGGACTCGCTGAAGACGTACTACGAGAAGACGTCCTCCGGGCGCTACTCGGTCGACGGCGAGGTCTCCGACTGGGTCAAGGTGCCGTACAACGAGGCCCGTTACGGCTCCAACTTCTGCGGCGCGACCAACTGCGCCAACGCCTGGGACATGATCCGGGACGGCGTGAACTCCTGGGCCGCCGACCAGAAGGCCAAGGGCCGTACGCCCGAGCAGATCAAGACGGATCTCGCCAAGTACGACCAGTGGGACCGTTACGACCACGACAACGACGGCAACTTCAACGAGCCCGACGGCTACATCGACCACTTCCAGATCGTCCACGCCGGTGAGGACGAGTCCGCGGGTGGCGGCGCCGAGGGCAAGAACGCCATCTGGGCCCACCGTTGGTACGCCTACGGCACCGACGCCGGCGCGACCGGCCCGGCCGACAACAAGGCCGGCGGCACCCAGATCGGTGACACCGGCATCTGGGTCGGCGACTACACCGCGCAGCCCGAGAACGGCGGCCTGGGTGTCTTCGCCCACGAGTACGGCCACGACCTGGGCCTGCCGGACCTCTACGACACCACCAACACCGCCGAGAACTCGGTCGGTTTCTGGTCCCTGATGTCGGCCGGCTCCTGGCTCGGCACCGGCAAGGACTCGATCGGTGACCTGCCCGGCGACATGACCGCCTGGGACAAGCTCCAGCTGGGCTGGCTCGACTACGCCGAGGCCAAGGCCTCGACGAAGTCCACCCACAAGCTGGGCGTGTCGGAGTACAACACCAAGAACAAGCAGGCGCTCGTCGTCACGCTGCCCGAGAAGCCCGTCACCACCGCCGTCACGAAGCCGGCGGAGGGCTCCAAGCAGTGGTGGAGCGACATGGGCGACAACCTCAGCAACACGCTGTCCCGTTCGGTCGACCTGACCGGCAAGTCCAAGGCCTCCCTGGACCTTGCGGGCTGGTGGGACATCGAGAAGGACTACGACTACCTCTACACCGAGGTGTCGGAGAACGGTGGCACCAGCTGGACCGCGATCGACGGCACGGCCGACGGCAAGGCGATCCCGCGCGACGCCAGTGACAAGCCGGCCCTGACCGACGTCTCCGGCAAGTACCAGAAGCTCTCCTTCCCGCTGGACGCCTACGCGGGCAAGAAGATCGACATCCGCTTCCGTTACGCCACCGACGGCGGCGCCGGCGGCATCGGCTTCGCGGCCGACACCATCTCGGTCAACGCCGACGGTGCCGTGCTCTTCACGGACAACGCCGAGGGCGACGACAACGGCTGGACCGCCAAGGGCTTCTCCCGCGTCGGCGAGTCGTTCGAGAAGGACTACCCGCAGTACTACATCGCGGAGAACCGCCAGTACGTCAGCTACGACAAGACCCTCAAGGTCGGCCCGTACAACTTCGGCTTCTCCAAGACCCGTCCCGACTGGGTCGAGCACTACCCGTACCAGAACGGTCTGCTCGTCTGGCTCTGGGACAAGTCCCAGAAGGACAACAACGTCTCGGTCCACCCGGGCCAGGGTCTGATCCTGCCGGTCGACTCCCACGCCAAGCCCCTGAAGTGGGCCGACGGCTCGATCATGCGCAACAAGATCCAGCCGTTCGACGCGCCCTTCAGCTGGTACGCGACCGACGCCTTCACGCTGCACAACGCGGACGCACCGGTCCGGATCAAGTCGCAGCACGGTGTCCCGGCCTTCGATGACCACAAGGGCACCTACTGGTACAAGGAGAACCCGACCGGAAGTGTTCAGGTCCCTGACACGAACACCCGGATCTCGATCGTCAAGGAGCCGCGCAGCGGCTCGACGATCACCGTCAAGGTCGGTCCCTCGCACAAGTAGTCTCGTATAACCGCAGGTCAGAGCATGATCGGCCGTCGCCCTCTAGCGGGCGGCGGCCGATCGTGTTTAGGTGCGTCTTGTTCGGATTCTTATTGACACGACGTCTCACGGGGGAGCGTGGAGCATGGCTGGCGGAGGATTCTGCAAGTTGCCGAACGGCAGTGTGGTGGTGGCGATCACCCTGCCCAGTCCGACGGACGGAGCGGGTCCGGGCACGCCGGTCCGGGTCCTGGTGCACGCGGCCAACCGGGCCCGTGCCCTGACCCGGCTGCGCAACGCGGGCCTGCGCGCGGTCTACCTCCGCGGCAACGCCGAGCCGCCCACACCCGACGAGATCACCGCGGTGCTGCACCACCCCGACGGGCTGCTGTGGCGGGCGAGACCGGAGAAGGCGCAGGAGCTCTGGCACCCGATCCGGGCCCTGGTACGCCCGGCCATATCCGTACGACGGCCGGCCTGAGGCGCGGGGCCTGCGCGGATCGGGGATCGCGAAGCGCGGGCCCGTGCTGCTACACCACCGGCTTGCCGGACAGCTTCACGCCCACCCTGCGGAGCTCCTCCAGGGCCCGCTCCGTGGTCTCCTCGGCGACCCCCGCGGTCAGGTCGAGCAGCACATGCGTGGTGAAGCCCGCCCGGACCGCGTCCAGCGCCGTCGCCCGCACACAGTGGTCGGTCGCGATGCCGACGACGTCGACCTCGGTGATCCGGCGGTCCCGCAGCCAGTCGGCCAGCCCCACACCGTTCTCGTCGAGGCCCTCGAAGCCGCTGTACGCCGCGGCGTAGGCACCCTTGTCGAACACCGCTTCGACCGCACCCGAGGCGACCGCGGGCGCGAAATTGGGGTGGAAGCCGACACCCTCCGTGCCGGCCACGCAGTGCGCCGGCCAGGACTGCTCGAAGTCCGGCTGGGCGGAGAAGTGATTGCCCGGGTCGATGTGGTGGTCGCGGGTGGCCACCACATGGCGGTACCCGGCCTGGGCCTCCCCGATCAGATCGGTGATGGCGGCGGCGACATCGGCGCCCCCCGCCACGGCGAGGCTGCCGCCCTCGCAGAAGTCGTTCTGAACGTCGACGACGATCAAGGCGCGGTGCATAGCGGGTGTCCTTCGGTGGGGGACGGTCGACGGTCGTGGGGGGTGTGATTCGAGCCTAGAGACTCCGGCCCCGGATAGGGAGGGGACGGAACGGAGCCCGCGCGGCGCCCGGGGACGCGGTGGTGGCC
>NZ_JBHVWT010000001.1:1008104-1014660 GCF_042882135.1 Streptomyces sp. NPDC058240 | reverse complement strand
GGGCTCGGGGGGGGGGGGGGGGGGGGAGGGAAGGACGCGGGGGGGGGGGGGGGGGGGGGGGGGGGGTGGGGCCCCCCCCCCCCCCCCCCGCGTCCCTCGTTCACACGTACTCCGTGGGGATCACCGGCTCTCCGCGGGACAGCTGCAGCGCCGACATCGGCAGCCCCGCCCGTGCCGTGATGTGCCGCTCGCGCGCCGCGTCCAGTGGCTCCCGGGCGATCACCTCGCCGTCCCTGACCAGCTCGACCAGCAGCTGCCGGTCGGCCAGCTCCGCGGGCACGGCGCCGGTGCCGACCACCTCCGCCTCGGCCGCCCCGTTCTCGTCCAGCCGGCGCGCGGCCCACTTGCGACCGCCCACCGACGACTTCGCGCCGAGCGACTTCTTGGCGACCGGACGCAGCGGCTCCGCAGGGTCGGCGGACCCGGCACGGGCGACGAGCTTGTAGACCATCGAGCAGGTGGGCTGCCCGCTGCCGGTCACCAGCTGCGTGCCCACCCCGTACGCGTCGACCGGCGCCGCGGCCAGCGAGGCGATGGCGTACTCGTCCAGATCCGAGGTCACCACGATCTTCGTCTCCGTGGCGCCCAGCTCGTCCAGCTGCTGCCGCACCCGGTGCGCGACCAGCAGCAGGTCCCCGGAGTCGATCCGTACCGCGCCCAGCTCGGTCCCGGCGACCTCGACCGCCGTACGGACCGCCTCGGTGACGTCGTACGTGTCGACCAGCAGCGTCGTGCCCCGGCCCAGCGAGTCGACCTGGGCCCGGAACGCGTCGCGCTCGGTGTCGTGGAGCAGCGTGAAGGCGTGGGCGCTCGTCCCGACGGTCGGGATGTTGTAGCGGAAGCCCGCCGCCAGGTCGGAGGTGGTGTCGAAGCCGCCGATGTACGCGGCACGCGCCGACGCCACCGCCGAGAGTTCATGGGTGCGTCGTGCACCCATCTCGATCAGGCCACGCCCACCGGCCGCGGCGGACATCCGTGACGCCGCGGCGGCGATGGCCGAGTCGTGGTTGAGGATCGACAGGATCACCGTCTCCAGCATCACGCACTCGGCGAAGGAGCCCTCGACCCGCAGGATCGGCGAGCCGGGGAAGTACACCTCGCCCTCCGGGTAGCCCCAGATGTCACCGCTGAAGCTGTAGTCGGCCAGCCAGGCGAGCGTGGGGCCGTCCACGACGTTCTGTTCACGCAGGAAGGTGAGCATCTCGTCGTCGAAGTGGAAGTTCTCCACCGCGTCCAGCACCCGTCCGATGCCCGCGACGACGCCGTAGCGCCGCCCTTCGGGCAGCCGGCGCGTGAACGCCTCGAAGACCGACCGCCGGTCGGCCGTGCCGGCCTTCAGCGCGGCCTGCACCATCGTGAGCTCGTACTGGTCGGTGAAGAGCGCTGTCGACGGCACACCGACCCGTCGCCCAAGGTCCGCAGAGTTCATGTTCCGGATGCTACCCCTATTTCGTCAGAGTGACGAGATGTCGGGTCGTTTGTGCGATGCACCCTCCCGAGTGGCAGCATGGGGTGGGTGAGCGTCGCCCCCACAGAGATCGAGCGTCCCGAATCGGCCGAGGAGACTGTCGTCGTCCCCGAGCCCGACATCCCCTGGGTGACGCTGGTCCACAACGACCCGGTCAATCTCATGAGCTATGTGACCTATGTCTTCCAGGCCTACTTCGGCTACTCCAAGGACAAGGCGCACAAGCTGATGCTGGACGTCCACCAGAAGGGGCGCGCGGTCGTCTCCAGCGGCAGTCGCGAGGAGATGGAGCGCGACGTCCAGGCCATGCACGGCTACGGGCTGTGGGCCACCCTCACGCAGGACCGCAACTAGACCGGTCGTCCGCCGCCCCGCCCGACTCCTGCCCCGCCCGACCCACCATCGGAGAAAACCCATGGCCGGCCACTTCGAGGCCACCCCCGGCGGCGGCGCGGCCGTCGCGCTCGACGAGGTGGAGATCGCGATCCTGCGCTCCCTCGCCGTCCAGCTGCTGGAACTGATCGGTCCCGGCGACGAACCCGCCGAGGGCGCGGACCCGCTCGCCGCCCTCTTCGCGGAGGGACCCAGCGAACCGCCCACCGATCCCGCCCTGGCCCGCCTCTTCCCCGAGGCGTACGGCGACGAGGACAGCGAAGTGCGGGCCGCCTCCGCCGAGTTCCGCCGCTTCACCGAGAACGATCTGCGCGCCCGCAAGCGCGACGACGCCCTCACCGTCGTGCGCACCCTGGACGCCCTCACGATCACCGGGAACGGCGGCGCCGTGCTCGAACTCACCGGCGACGAATGCCGCAACTGGCTCGGTGCCCTCAACGACCTCCGGCTCACCATCGGCACCCGCCTGGAGGTCTCCGACGAGGATGAGGGCGAGGCCGAGAGTGGGGGAGGGAGCGGCCCCGGATCGCTCTACCGGCTCCCCGACAGCGACCCGCGCAAGCCGATGGTCATGGCCTACCTCTGGCTCGGCGCGCTCCAGGAAACACTCGTGGAAACGCTGATGCCGTAGCGGCATCTGCCCGGGATGCCGCCGGACGCGCGCCGGGCGTTCGCTCAGCAGACGCTCAAATCCGAATAACAATCCCGTCACTCGAATGGCCTTTTTGCTGCGGCAGGAAACTCTTGTCCGCTTTTTACTGTGGTGTGCACCACATAACGCCCGGTGGGTCGCCCGGGTGGCCGTGATAAATCTTCACGACCACTCGGGGGACGCCACACCTGTTCCCGAGGACGCCATGAGCCGGCAACCACCGGCGGCACTCCATCCATATCCGGGGGGATCAGGACCTGATCCGCGGCCTCAACGGCGCGGATCGGCGTGGAGAAAGGCGCAGCACATGACATCGGCACAGGTCGACAAAGGGCAGGGCGGCCGGCAAGCCGTAGAAGTCGCGGATGCCGGCACGACGGGTGAGGGATACCAGCGGGCCCTCGGCGCCCGTCAGATCCAGATGATCGCCATCGGCGGAGCCATCGGCACCGGCCTCTTCCTCGGTGCGGGAAAAGCAATCGCCAAGGCCGGACCCAGCCTCATCCTGGCCTACGCCGTCGCGGGCCTGGTGATCTTCTTCATCATGCGGGCCCTGGGCGAACTCCTCATGTACCGCCCGGTCTCGGGCTCCTTCTCCGAGTACGCCCGCGAATTCATCGGCCCCTTCGCCGGATTCGTCACCGGCTGGACCTACTGGCTGTTCTGGGTCGTCACCGGAATCACCGAAGTCACCGCCGCAGCCCAGTACATGACGTTCTGGTTCAGCATTCCCCAATGGGTTTCGGCACTGATCTTCACGGTCATTCTGTACGGCGTGAACCTGATCTCCGTGAAGCTCTTCGGAGAACTCGAATTCTGGTTCTCCATGGTCAAGGTGACCGCCATCGTCGGCATGATCCTCATCTGCGCCGGAATTCTCACCCTCGGCTTCTCCGACGCCGGGGACACCGCGTCCGTCACCCATCTCTGGTCCGACGGCGGATTCTTCCCGAACGGCATCAAGGGCACCTTGATGACCCTGCAGATCGTGATGTTCGCCTTCCTCGCCGTCGAACTCGTCGGCGTCACCGCAGGCGAGTCCAAGGACCCGAAGACCGTCCTGCCCAAGGCCATCAACACCGTGCCGTGGCGCATCGCCGTCTTCTACGTCGGCGCCCTCATCATGATCCTCTCCGTGGTCCCGTGGACCGAGTTCAAGCCCGGCATCTCGCCGTTCGTCGCCGCCTTCAGCAAGATGGGCCTCGGCATCGGCGCCGGCATCGTCAACTTCGTCGTGCTGACCGCGGCACTCTCCTCCTGCAACTCCGGCATGTACTCCACCGGCCGCATGCTGCGCGACCTCGCGCTCAACGGGCAGGGCCCGAAGCTCTTCACCCGGCTCACCAGGAGCGGCACCCCGCTCGTCGGCACCACCTTCTCCGCCGCCCTGATGCTCGTCGGCGTCTGGATCAACTACCAGTGGCCCGGTGACGCCTTCACCTACGTCGTCTCGTTCGCCACCATCTCCGGCATGTGGGCCTGGATCATGATCCTGATCAGCCAGATCCGCTACCGGCGCCTCGCCGACCGCGGAGCGCTCCCGCAGTCCGGCTTCCGGGCCCCCGGCGCCCCGTACACCAGCATCTACGCACTGGGCTTCATAGCCATGGTCGTCGTGATGATGGGCATCGACAAGGACACCAGGATCTCGCTGTACTGCGCCCCGATCTGGGCCGCCCTCCTCGGCATCTCGTACCTGGTCCTCAAGGCCCGCAACCCCGAGAACAAGGCCTTCGCCAAGAACTGAGCCGCCGACCTGCCGCTTCAGCGGCCCCGTCCACCATGCGGGCCCTCGCGTACCACACTTCGGTACGCGAGGGCCCGCATGCCTATCCTGGCGAAATGCTGACCATCACCAAGGCGCTCCACGACCAGATCGTCGCGCACTCCCGCGCCGACCACCCCGACGAGGCGTGCGGCGTGGTCGCGGGCCCGGCCGGGACCGGCCGGGCCGAACGGTTCATCCCGATGCTCAACGCCGCCCGGTCGCCCACCTTCTACGAGTTCGACTCGGCCGACCTCCTCAAGCTCTACCGCGAGATGGACGACCGCGACGAGGAGCCGGTGATCGTCTACCACTCCCACACCGCGACCGAGGCCTACCCCTCCCGCACCGACGTCACCTACGCCAACGAGCCCGGTGCCCACTACGTCCTCGTCTCCACGGCGGACACCGACGGCGCGGGCCCCTTCCAGTTCCGCTCGTACCGCATCGTGGACGGCGAGATCACCGAGGAGGACGTCGAGGTCGTCGAGGCGTACGAAACCGCCTGACCACGTCGTACCGCCGGACACCGGCAGGCCGCCCACCGGCGGACGGGGCCGGACCCACCACGGTCCCGTCCGCCTGTCGAACACCCGCCATCCACCAAGTGAGATCACACTCGGGATTACGGACCGGGAATCGATACGATGAGCGCATGGTTCCCCATGACGTGAGCGACAAGACGCCGGGCATGCTGCTCGTGGCGCGCCTGCACGTCGACCTGTGCAGGCTCTCCAGCGCGATCTGTACGTGCCGCCTGCCCGCCGGCCGCAAGGCCTG
The DNA here is from genome assembly GCF_042882135.1 of Streptomyces sp. NPDC058240. Classification (NCBI taxonomy): domain Bacteria; kingdom Bacillati; phylum Actinomycetota; class Actinomycetes; order Kitasatosporales; family Streptomycetaceae; genus Streptomyces; species Streptomyces sp. NPDC058240. The sequence goes on along the minus strand of NZ_JBHVWT010000001.1, from coordinate 1,009,602 downwards.
AGCCGGGCCCGCGGCCCGAGCACCACACGCAGCACCACACGTCACGCACCAACCCCCGCGCGGGGGCAGAGCCGCGCGCCCCACGCCACCTCTCCGTTTCCGACAGGAGCCCACGCCATGGCCATCGAGGTCCGCATCCCGACCATCCTCCGCACCTACACCGACGGCGCCAAGTCCGTCGAGGGCAACGGAGCGACCCTCGCCGACCTCCTCACGGACCTGGAGAGCCGCCACAACGGCATCCGCGAGCGCATCGTCGACGGCAACGAACTCCGCCGCTTCGTGAACGTCTACCTCAACGACGAGGACGTCCGCTTCCTCGACGGCATCTCCACCGAGCTCAGCGACGGCGACAACGTCACTATCCTCCCGGCCGTCGCCGGCGGCATGAACTGATGCGGTACGACAGCCCGCTCGCCGCGGTGGGCAACACCCCGCTCGTCCACCTGCCGCGGCTGTCACCCTCGGACGACGTCCGCATCTGGGCCAAGCTGGAGGACCGCAACCCCACCGGCTCGATCAAGGACCGCCCCGCGCTCCACATGGTCGAACAGGCGGAGAAGGACGGCCGGTTGACCCCCGGCTGCACCATCCTGGAGCCCACCAGCGGCAACACCGGCATCTCGCTCGCCATGGCAGCCAAGCTCAAGGGCTACCGCATCGTGTGCGTCATGCCGGAGAACACCTCCCAGGAACGGCGCGACCTGCTCGCCATGTGGGGCGCCGAGATCATCTCCTCCCCGGCGGCGGGCGGCTCCAACACAGCGGTGCGCGTCGCCAAGGAACTGGCCGCCGAGCACCCCGACTGGGTCATGCTCTACCAGTACGGAAACCCGGACAACGCGGGCGCCCACTACGCCACCACCGGCCCGGAGATCCTCGCCGACCTCCCGTCCGTCACCCACTTCGTGGCCGGCCTCGGCACCACGGGGACGCTCATGGGCGTCGGCCGCTACCTGCGCGAACACAAGCCGGACATCCGGATCGTCGCCGCCGAGCCCCGCTACGACGACCTGGTCTACGGGCTCCGCAACCTCGACGAGGGATTCGTCCCCGAGCTCTACGACGCCTCGGTCCTCACCACCCGCTTCTCCGTCGGCTCGGCGGACGCGGTCACCCGCACCCGCGAACTCCTCCAGCAGGAGGGCATCTTCGCCGGCGTCTCCACCGGCGCGGCGCTCCACGCGGCGATCGGAGTGGGGAACAAGGCCGTCAAGGCGGGGGAGCCGGCCGACATCGTCTTCGTCGTCGCGGACGGCGGCTGGAAGTACCTGTCGACGGGCGTCTACACGGCCCCGACCACCGAAGCGGCCATCGAGACGCTGCACGGCCAGCTCTGGGCGTAGGGCCCCGGACCTGTCCGGCGGATCAGGGCCGGACAGGCCCCGGGGGGGGGGGGACCCCCCCCCCCCCCCCGCCCCCCCCCCCCCCCCCCCCCCCCACCCCCCCCCCCCCCCCCCCCCCCCCCCCTCCCCCACCCCCCCCCCCCCCCCCCAAC
>NZ_JBHVWT010000001.1:911656-1008094 GCF_042882135.1 Streptomyces sp. NPDC058240 | reverse complement strand
CCGTGGGAGGTGGACGTGGCAAGTTTGGGGTGGGGGCCCCGGGCCTTGTGGGGGGGGGGGGGCCGGAAGGGCCCCGGGGTGCGGCCACCCCCCCCCCCCCCCCGAGCCCACCCCGCCCCACCTCATCCGAGCCCCCGCACCCGCTCCCACACCGCCGCGTCCACGACCCCCACCCGTCGCCGGAACCCATGTACGGCGACCTCCCGCAGCTCGTCCGTCTCCAGGAAACTCGCCCGCCCCTGCGCATCCCCCACCGTCCCCGCAGGCAGCGCGATCACCCCGGGCCGGTCCTCGTGACGCTTGCTGGTGATCTTCGCGACCAGCGCCGAGTCGCCCCGCACCGACAGCACCAGGCACGGCCGGTCCTTCGCCCCGGGCCCGTCCTCGTACGGCACCTCGGCCCACCAGATCTCGCCCGACCGCGGCCTCCGCTCCGGCCCCGGCCCGCGTCCGGGCCCCGCCGGCGGGCGGGTCCGCCCACCCGGACGCCCACCGGAGCGCGCACCCGCCGTACCCGCCGACCTGCGGGAACGCCCACGAGGCCCGCGCCCGCCCCGCCCCCGCCCATCGGCGACCGCCGCGACGAGCGCGAGCAGCACCACAAGAACGAGCGCGATCCACCACCAGGACATGTCCATGTCCCGACCGTACCGGCGTCACCACCGCTTCCATCGAACCGGTGACAGAGCAGGTGAGTTCCCCCACAACGGACGGCCATGGAGGAGCGACCGGCTGTTTCGCGCCTTACGCTCGACAAACCGCTCAACAGACCGCACGAACCCTCCCCGTTCCCACGTCTCGGAGGTTCACGCTCCATGAAGCTCACCGTCGTCGGCTGCTCCGGCTCGTTCCCGTCCGCGGGATCAGCGTGTTCGAGCTACCTCGTAGAGGCCGACGGCTTCAGGCTGCTCCTCGACATGGGCAACGGCGCCCTCGGCGAGCTGCAGCGCCATGTCGGTCTCTACGACCTCGACGCCATCTTCCTCAGCCACCTCCATGCCGATCACTGCATCGACATGTGCGCGTACTTCGTCGTCCGCTACTACCGGCACGACGGGGGCCGTCCCGCCCCCCTCCCGGTCTACGGGCCCGACGGCACCGAGCAGCGGCTGACCACCGCCCACGCCGACACACCGTCCGAGCACGCGATGAGCGAGGTCTTCGACTTCCACACGCTGAAGCCGGGATCGTTCGAGATCGGCCCCTTCTCGGTCCGTACGGAGAAGGTCTGCCACCCCGTCGAGACCTTCGCGATCCGGATCGAGCACGGCGGCCGCTCGCTGGCGTACTCCGGTGACACGGGGATCTGCGAGGCCCTGGACGAACTCGCCGAGGGCGTCGACCTGTTCCTGTGTGAAGCATCGTTCATCGATGGCAAGGAGGACATCCCGGACCTCCACCTCAACGGCCGCGAGGCGGGCGAGACCGCCGCCCGCGCCGGAGTGGGGCGCCTCGTCCTGACCCACATCCCGCCGTGGACCGACGCCGACCGCAACCTGGCCGACGCCCGCACGGTCTTCCACGGACCGGCGGAGGTAGCGGTGCCGGGAGCGGTGTACGAGATCTAGGGTCTTTCGGCCGCACGATGAAGCCCTCACCTCCCGCCGTGGGAGATGAGGGCTTCGTCGTGCGGTGGGCGAGGGTTACTTCGCCTCGGCCTTGAGGAGCTCGGCGAGCTCCTCGTCGGACTCACGGCCCGGAGTGGGCAGGTTGAACTTGGTGATCGCGAAGCGGAAGACCGCGTAGTAGACCACCGCGAAGCAGAGGCCGACCAGCACCAGCAACCACGGTTTGCTCGCGATGCCGAGGTTCAGGAAGAAGTCGACGGCACCCGCGGAGAAGCCGAAGCCGTCCTTCATGCCGAGCCCCCAGGTGAGGGCCATGGAAACACCGGTGAGTACCGCGTGGATCGCGTACAGCACCGGGGCGATGAACATGAACGTGAACTCGATCGGCTCGGTGACACCGGTCACGAACGCGGTGAGCGCGAGCGAGAACATCATGCCGCCGACGACCTTGCGGCGCTCCGGACGGGCGCAGTGCACGATCGCGAGGCACGCGGCCGGGAGGGCGAACATCATGATCGGGAAGAAGCCGGTCATGAACTGTCCGGCCGTCGGGTCACCGGCCAGGAAGCGGTTGATGTCGCCGCTCTTGCCGTGGTACTCACCGGCCTGGAACCACGGGAACGAGTTCAGCAGGTGGTGCATGCCGACGGGGATCAGCGCACGGTTGGCGACACCGAAGATGCCCGCGCCGACCGCGCCGGAACCGACCAGCCACTCGCCGAAGTTGTGCAGCCCGGTGCCGAGCACCGGCCAGATGTAACCGAAGACGACGCCGATGACCAGACCCGCGAAGGCGGAGAGGATCGGGACCAGGCGGCGGCCGCCGAAGAAGCCCGCCCAGGCGGGCAGCTTCGTCCGGTAGAACTTCTGGTAGAGCAGCGCGACGACGATGCCCATCACCACACCACCGAGGACCTTGGCGTCCACGGGGGCGTCCGTCATGACTATCTTGCCGTCGACCACCGTCGCGACCTGCGGAAGGTTGCTGTCGGTGAAGGTGGCGAGCACCTTCTGGAAGACCAGGTAGCCGGTGACGGCCGCGAGTGCGGTCGAACCGTCCGACTTCTTGGCGAAGCCGATCGCGATGCCGACGGCGAACAGCAGCGCCATGTTGTCGAGGATCGCGTTGCCACCCGCGTCCATGAAGCTCGCGATCTTGGTGACGAAGTCCGGGAACGAGGCCCTGCCGAGCATGTCGTCGTGGCCGAGACGCACCAGGAGCGCGGCCGCCGGCAGCACCGCGACCGGCAGCATGAGGCTGCGGCCGATGCGCTGCATGACCGACATCACGCCGGCACCCTTCTTCTTGGTGACCGCGGGTGCGGTGTCTGCCGTGGACATCAACTTCCTCCATGGGGCAAGGCGCCGCCCAGGTCGTTGAGGGGGGAGGCGGCGACTCGAGAAACGCGGCAGAACGCCACGTGGTCTGGACCACTCAGTGGTGTAGACCAGTTTTAACACGGTGAGCTACAGATAAGGAACCTGCAAATTCCGATTACTTCGCATGAGCTATCACACACGCTCGGTGACATGCCGAAGGCCCCTGGACCGCGTGGGTCCGAGGGCCTTCGAGGGACTGCTCAGGACGGGCCGAATACCCGTCCGACGTGCTATTTCGTGAGGTTCCTCTCGATCTCCTCCTCCAGTTCGTCGGGCTCGCGGCCCGGCGTCTGGAGATTGAATTTGGTGATCGCGAACCGGAAGATCACGTAGTACACGGCCGCGAATACCAGGCCGATCGGAATGATCAGCCAGGGTTTGGTCGCCAGGCTCCAGTTGATGACGTAGTCGATCAGACCCGCCGAGAAACTGAAGCCGTCCTTGACCCCGAGTGCCCATGTCACCGCCATCGAGACACCGGTGAGCACCGCGTGGATGCCGTACAGCAGGGGCGCGACGAAGAGGAACGAGTACTCGATCGGCTCGGTGATGCCCGTCACGAACGACGTCAGGCCGACCGAGAGCATCATGCCGCCGACCGCCTTGCGGCGATGCGGCTTGGCGCAGTGGTAGATCGCCAGCGCCGCCGCGGGGAGGGCGAACATCATGATCGGGAAGAAGCCCGAGGTGAACTGGCCGGCCGTCGGGTCGCCCGCCAGGAAGCGGTTGATGTCACCGTGCACGACCGTGCCGTCCGGCTTGGTGAAGTCGCCGAACTGGAACCAGACGAACGTGTTCAGGAACTGGTGGAGGCCGATGACCAGCAACGCGCGGTTGGCGAGACCGAAGATGCCGGAGCCCACCCAGTCCAGGTCCACCAGCCACTTGGAGAAGCTGGTCAGGCCGTCACCGATCGGCTGCCACAGCCAGGCGCACAGGCCCGCGAAGAGGAGGCCGACGAAGGCCATGATGATCGGGACCAGCCGGCGGCCGTTGAAGAAGCCCAGCCAGTCCACCAGCTTGACCCGGTGATACCGCTGCCAGAACCAGGCGGACAGCAGGCCCATCACGATGCCGCCGAACACGCCGGGGTTCTGGTACTCGGCGGCCGTGACCTTGGCGTCGCCGGTCACGCAGGTGCCGAACCAGGTGCCGCCCGAGGTGAACGTCGAACCCGGGGCGCAGTCCACCGGGAAGGCGTGCAGCACCGCGTAATAGACGAGGAAGCCGGCCACCGCGGCGAGCGCGGTCGAGCCGTCCGACTTCTTCGCCATGCCGATCGCGACACCGATGCAGAACAGCAGCGGAAGGCCGAGGCCCGAGTCGAGCAACGCACCGCCCGCGGCCGCGAACACCTTGGCGATGTTGTTCCAGCCCAGGCCCTCGTCGCCGAATACGTCCGGCTGGCCCAACCGGTTGAGAATGCCGGCGGCCGGCAGCACGGCGATCGGGAGCTGGAGGCTGCGGCCCATCTTCTGGAGGCCCTGGAAGAGGCCGTTCCACCACGTCTTCTGTGGCACTGCGGCGCTGCTTGAGCTCATCGGCATCCTCCCGGAACACGGTGCGTTCGGCGGTCGTTGCAGACTGGTGTAGACCAATTGAGGTACGGTGCGTAACCCGGCTGGAAGACAGGGCGCCGGTGATCGTCATCATTGGGGACGGTCCGGCCACCCGCTCGCGAAGCTGGGCCAAACGTGCGTTACGGTGACGAAACGGACCCAGGGTGGGCCGTCGCACGCATGTGAAGAACCAGGGAGAAGGCCATGGCCAGCAAGGCTGAGAAGATCGTCGCCGGGCTCGGCGGTATCGAGAACATCGACGAGATCGAAGGCTGCATCACCCGCCTCCGCACCGAGGTCCACGACCCGAGCAAGGTCGACGAAGCCGCGCTCAAGGCCGCCGGAGCCCACGGAGTCGTGAAGATGGGCACCGCGATCCAGGTCGTCATCGGCACCGACGCCGACCCCATCGCCGCCGACATCGAAGACATGATGTGACCGGCCGCCGGACCCCCCGCTGAGCCGACCGCTCGGCACCGTACAGGCCCCGCCCACCCGGACGGGGCCTGCGCCGCACCCGGACGGCGGCGGACCGGGACCGCCACGCACCCGAACGGACGCCACCCCCGCACCCGATAAAGTCGACGCCATGTCTCGTATCGACGGCCGCACCCCCGAACAGCTCCGCCCCGTCACCATCGAACGCGGATGGAGCAAGCACGCCGAAGGCTCCGTACTCATCTCCTTCGGCGACACCAAGGTCTTCTGCACCGCCTCCGTCACCGAAGGCGTCCCCCGCTGGCGCAAGGGCAGCGGCGAAGGCTGGGTCACCGCCGAATACTCCATGCTGCCCCGCTCCACCAACACCCGCGGCGACCGCGAATCCGTCCGCGGCAAGATCGGCGGCCGCACCCACGAGATCAGCCGCCTCATCGGCCGCTCCCTGCGCGCGGTCATCGACTACAAGGCGCTCGGCGAGAACACCATCGTCCTCGACTGCGACGTCCTCCAGGCCGACGGCGGCACCCGCACCGCCGCCATCACCGGCGCCTACGTCGCCCTCGCCGACGCCGTCACCTGGGCCCAGCACAAGAAGATCGTCAAGCACGGCCGCAAGCCGCTGACCGACACCGTCTCCGCGATCAGCGTCGGCATCGTCGACGGCACCCCCCTCCTCGACCTCTGCTACGAGGAGGACGTCCGCGCCGAGACCGACATGAACGTCGTCTGCACCGGCGACGGCCGCTTCGTCGAGGTCCAGGGCACCGCCGAGGCCACCCCCTTCGACCGCAAGGAACTGGGCGCCCTCCTCGACCTCGCCACGGCCGGTTGCGCGGACCTGACCGCCATCCAGCACGAGGCCCTCGCCCACACCCTCGGCGAGTAAAGAAGCAACCAAGTACGCACCACAGCGCGTCGTTACGAACACGGGCGCACGGGTCGAACCGTGCGCCCGTCCGCGTATCCGCATCCGGGGAGGAACCGCACCATGGCCAAGGCCGCCCGCCATCGCCGCATCACCGTCGCGCTGACCCTGACCGCCCTCGCCCTCACCGCCGCGTCCGGCTGCGGCGCCGTCGACAAGGCGCTGGACTGTGTCCGCACCGCCGACGCCATCGCCACCAGCGTCGACAACCTCCAGCAGGCGGTCTCCAACGCCACCAGCGACCCCACACAGGCCTCCGAAGCCCTCGACGAGATCGAGAAGGACCTCGGCGACCTCGGCGACAAGACCGACAACGCCGACCTCGGCAAGGCCGTCGACGACCTCCGGACGGGCGTCGGCAACGTCCGCGACTCCATCGACAAGGGCGACGCCACCCCCGACATCACCCCGGTCACCGACGCCGCCGCGGAAATCGGCAAGGTCTGCACGCCCTGACCACCCCCGATACTGGGTGACATGACCCGCCTCATCCTCGCCACCCGCAATGCCGGGAAGATCACCGAACTCCACGCGATCCTCGCCGACGCCGGCCTCACCCATGAGCTCGTCGGCGCGGACGCGTACCCCCACGTCCCCGACGTCAAGGAGACCGGCGTCACCTTCGCCGAGAACGCCCTGCTCAAGGCCCACGCCCTCGCCAAGGCCACCGGCCTCCCCGCCGTCGCCGACGACTCCGGCCTCTGCGTGGACGTGCTCGGCGGCGCCCCCGGCATCTTCTCCGCCCGCTGGGCCGGCACCCATGGCGACGACAAGGCCAACCTGGACCTGCTCCTGGCCCAGCTCTCCGACATCGACGCGGCCCACCGCGGCGCCCACTTCGCCTGCGCGGCCGCCCTCGCCCTGCCCGACGGCACGGAACGCGTGGTCGAGGGCCGTCTGACGGGCACCCTGCGCCACACCCCGTCCGGCACGAACGGCTTCGGCTACGACCCGATCCTCCAGCCCGAGGGCGACACCCGCACCTGCGCGGAACTGACCCCGGCGGAGAAGAACGCGATCAGCCACCGGGGCAAGGCGTTCCGGGCACTGGTGCCGGTGGTGCGGGAGCTGGTGGGGTGAGACGGAGAATGGCCGTCACCTTCGGAGCGAAGGTGACGGCCACTCTCTACCTGTGGGCCCGGTGGGACTCGAACCCACGACACACCGGACCTAAACCGGCGCCCTCTAGGCCAGCTGGGGTACGGACCCATCGGCCCCACTCTACTGTGCGACGCTGCGTCGCTTCGAGAAGGTTTCGGTCTGGCTGTGGCAGGACGGGCACAAGTACCGGAGGTTCTCCAGGCGGTTGTCGAGCCGATCGCCGTTGATGTGGTCGATCTCCAGAACGAGGCGGTTCCCTCGCCATGTCTCACCGGTTCCGCATCTTGCACATCTGCGAGGAACCTCGATGTCGTCGAGTGCTCTTCGCAGGAGTGCCGTGCTCGTTCGGGACGCTCCGGATTCCAGGCGCCGAAGGATCTCGGCTGAGGGCTTGCGATATGGGGAGCGCGTGCCACGGCAGTGGCTTTGACCGGAGAAGTGAGCGGTCGACAGACCGTATGCCTTGATGTCCCGCTTCAGTCGGGCGCGAGCGCCACCGTTGTCGACCTGGCCCAGGGCCCTCAGGGCGCCGGCCAGGCTGCGGGACGCGGCGACGGCGGTCGCAAGTTCGTGGCGTGGGGTGGAAGGCGTTCCGTACCTTCGGCCGCTGGTGAAGTGGGAGGTGTCGATGTCGAGACGGTCAATCTTTCTGCGCAGGTAGCCGTAGGGACTGTCGCTTGGGGCCAGACCCATGTACTCGAACATTTCCCGGATGCTGTGCGAGTGGGCGGCTGCTTCGGCGAGAAGCTCCTTCGGGTACGCGTGCCGCTCTCGGTTCGGCAGGGCCTCCTCGGCGAAGTGGGACGTGTCGATGCCGTAGTGCTTGAGCCGGTCGCGCACGTAACGGAGCGACCTGCTACCCAGTGGCGCATCAAGGCGGCGCAGGACGTCGACGAGGCTGGTCGCCGTGGCCGCGGCCCGTTCGAGCAGGTCGCGAGGGTATTTGTTCTGGTCGCTCATGCTGACCTCCTGCGTTTGCGACCGCGATAAGTGTCAGTCGCCGCATGGCAGTTGGGGCAGAGGAGCTGGATGTTCTCCGGACGATTGTCCCACCAATCGCCGTTTATGTGATCCACTTCGAGCCGGAGCGGTTGGCCCAGCCATTCTCCTTCGTTGCCGCACGCGGCACAGGAATCCTCAACCCCATTGCGGATCAGTTCGCGACGCAGCCGTCCGCCGGGGGTCCTGCCGTCCGACGGGGAGCCGAGAATCAGTGGGTTCCCCAGGGCCCCTTTGGGCCTGCGCGGAGGCGTACGCAAGAAATGTGATGTATCGATGCGAAGCGCCGCTATGCGGCGGCTGATGTGCGCCTGATTGCCGCCCACAGGGCTGATGCCCAGTCTGCGTACTACTTCGGCCACGCTCTTGGAGCGGGCGACGAGTTCACGCAGTATCTCTTCGGTGTGGCGCACCCTTGTGTCAGTGAAGTGCGAGATATCCACCCCCGCCTCGGCCATCTTGCTCCGCAGATAGCTCCGGCTCCCCGGCGTCGGTGTTCCCCCGCACCAGCGGACCGCATCGTTCGCGTTCGTGGTCTCCCGCGCCGCCTCTTCGAGTAACTCGCGGGTGTATCGAACCGCCACGTTCCCCTCCGTATCCGGCCGCGTGTTCGTGGCCTCGTACGGATCAACGAGCCATTTATCGGAGTGTCACGTCCGATATCCGACAAGATGTGGAATGCCCTGTGCCGCTTCGGTCGAGGCCGAAGCGGCACAGGGCATTCCGGGGGCCGGGCGACGGTCGGGTCAGATGCCGAGGTCCTTGATGATCTTGGCTACGTGGCCGGTGGCCTTGACGTTGTAGAGGGCGCGCTCGACCTTGCCCTCCTCGTCCACGACGATCGTGGAGCGGATGACGCCCGTCACCGTTTTGCCGTAGAGCTTCTTCTCGCCGAAGGCGCCGTATGCCTCAAGGGTCTCCTTGGACGGGTCGCCGACCAGGGTGACCTTGAGGTTTTCCTGCTCGCGGAACTTGGCGAGCTTCTCGGGCTTGTCGGGGGAGACGCCGATGACGTCGTATCCGGCACCGGCGAGCAGCTCCAGGTTGTCGGTGAAGTCGCAGGCCTGCTTGGTGCAGCCGGGGGTGAGGGCGGCCGGGTAGAAGTAGACGATGACCTTGCGGCCCTTGTGGTCGGCGAGCGAGATCTCGTTGCCGTCGGCGTCGGGGAGAGTGAAGGCGGGGGCGGTGTCGCCGGGCTGGAGTCGCTCGCTCATGGTTCTCCTCAGGTGGCACGTGGGGTGTACGGGACCGAGCGTAATAGGGGTGCCGCCGGGTGCGCGGACGGTCGAGCTGACAGACTGTCGATGAAGGTTTACCGGACGAGGACCACGGAGGCGGCGCAGTGTCGGATGCCAGGACCCCTGCGCAGATCGAGGCGGACATCATCAGCAGGCGCGAGCAGCTTGCGGTGGTGCTCGATGAGATCGGGGTGCGGGTGCACCCGGATACGATCATGGGTGATGTGAAGGCCAAGGCCGCCGAGGCCGTGGACCGGACGGCCGGGCGGGCTTTCGTCGCGGTGAACCGGGCGGTGTCGGACGTGAGGGCACAGTTCGTGTCCGAGGACGGGGCCCCGCGGCTGGAGCGGGTGATTCCGGCGGCGCTGTTCGCGGTGGGTGTCGTGGGTCTGGTCGTGGCGTCGAAGCGGCGCCGGAAGAGCTGATGCCGCGGCCCGTGCACCCCGGAGGGGTGCGTGGCTGCGGTGGGCAGGTAGGTTGCGGGGCGTGAGCGAGAACACCGACGACAAACTGCCCATCCGCATGCTGCACGACCGCGTGCTGGTCCGGTCCGATACGCCCGAGGGCGAGCGGCGTTCCGGTGGCGGCATCCTGATTCCGGCGACGGCCGCGGTCGGCCGCCGGCTGGCCTGGGCCGTGGTGGTCGCGGTGGGTCAGAACGTGCGGACGGTGGAGCCGGGCGACCGGGTGCTGTACGACCCCGAGGATCGTGCGGAGGTCGAGGTGCGCGGTGTGGCGTACGTGCTGATGCGCGAGCGCGACCTGCATGCGGTGGCGGCGGACCGGTTCGAGGGGTCGGTGGATTCGACCGGGTTGTATCTGTAGACGGCAGTAGTGGTGAGTGGGGCCTGGTGACCGGTGTCACCAGGCCTTTTGCATGTTCTTTGCTACGGTGGGGTGACCCCGACGAGACGCGCCGTACCGGGCTTCGAAAAGACGACGCACCCGTGTTGTTCGCGTGTTCTGTCTCGTCGGAGGTGCCGTCATGGCCTGGGTTCTGCTCGTTGTCGCCGGTCTGCTGGAAGTGGCCTGGTCGATCGGGATGAAGTACACCGAGGGGTTCACCCGGTTGTGGCCGAGCGTGTTCACCGGCCTCGGGATCGTGGCGAGCATGGTGATGCTGTCCCATGCGGCCAGGACGCTGCCGATCGGTACGGCGTACGGCGTGTGGGTCGGTATCGGTGCGGCCGGTGCGGCGATTCTGGGCATGGTGGTGCTGAACGAGCCGGTGACCGCCGCCCGGATCTTCTTCGTCTGTCTGTTGCTGGTCGCCGTCGTGGGGCTGAAGGCGACCTCGGGTCACTGACGCGGGGCCGGGGTGCCCCGGGTGCCGGGGAGGAGTGCGTTGTCGTTCCCGCCGATGCCGTTCCCGCCGACGTTGTTCCCGCCCGCGCCCGCGCCCGCGCCCGCGCCCCCGCCGTTGTCGCCGCCGCGGGGGTCGCCGTTGTCACCGCCGCCGTTCTGCGCGCCGCCGTGGTCCGTCGTGCCGCCGACCGGGCTGCCGGTCTCCGTGCCGCTGGTGGCCGGTTCGCTGCTTCCGGGGGTCGACGGGCTGCCGGGCGGGGTGCTTCCGGGGCTGCTGGGCGGGGTGCTGGAGGTGGTTTCGGAGGGCGTTCCGGTGTTCTCGGGGCTGGTTTCCCCGTCGGTGGGCGGGGTGGATTCCTCGGCGCCGCGTTCGAGTTCGAGGTCGAAGTTCGTGGCCGTGGTGGAGCGCAGGGCGGCCTCGGTGTACTGGGCCCAGGCCTGGGCGGGTGCGCCGCTGCCGTTGATGCGGGCGAGTCCGAGTGCTCCGTACAGCGGTTTCTGTACGCCGGTCTCGGGGTCCTGGCCCATGACGGCGATGACGGTGGTGAGGTCGGGGGTGTAGCCGGCGAACCAGGCGGCTTTGTCCTCCTCGGCGGTGCCGGTCTTGCCCGCGGCGGGGCGTCCCGCGCCCTGGGCGGCGATGCCGGAGCCGTTCTCCACGACGCTCTGGAGGATCGCGGTCGTGGTGTCGGCGGCTTCGCGGCTGACCGCCTGCTCGGTGTGCCCGCTGTCGGGGAGCTTGAGGTCCTCGCCGTTCTTGCTGATCCGGTCGACGAGGGTGTACGCGCGGTGTCGGCCGTGGTTGGCGAGGGTGGCGTACGCCTCGGTCATGTCGAGGACGCTGGCGGTGGAGACGCCGAGTGCGTTGGACGGGTACGCGGTGAGGTCGGGGGTGTTCTTCGGGAGGCCGAGGTCGATGGCGGTCTGCTTGACCTTGCCGGGGCCGACGTCCTCGGCCATCTGGGCGTAGACGGCGTTGACGGACTTGTCCGTGGCGGTGGAGACGGTGATGGGCCCGTAGCTGATGTCGTCCTCGTTGGCGGGGGCGTACCCGGTGGGTCCGTCGGGGCCCTGGACCATGCGCTTGTTGGTGCCGTCGTAGATGGTGTTGGGGGTGATGCGCCGGCCGTCCTGGGTGGTGGAGCGGTTGGCGACGGCGGAGGTGAAGACGAAGGGTTTGAAGGTGGAGCCGACCTGGTAGTCGCGGCGGGTCGCGTTGTTCACGTACTGCTTGGTGTAGTCGATGCCGCCGTACATGGCGATGACCCGGCCGGTGCCGGGGTCGATGGAGGCGCCGCCGACGCGGACGTTGCGGTCGGCCGTGCGGTCGGGGCTGGTGTGGGACATGACGTTGTCGTCGACGGCCGCGACGAGTGCGTCCTGCTTCTTCTTCTCCAGGGTGGTGGTGATGCGGTAGCCGCCGGTGGCGAGGGTGTTCTCGTCGATGACGTCGTTGCCGGTGAGGTAGTCCTCGACGGCCTGGACGAGGTAGCCGCGCTGTCCGGAGAGCCCGGTGGACGGCTTGACCTTGCCGGGTACGGGGAACTTCATCGCGGCGCGTTCGCCGGCGCCGAGCCACTTCTCCTTGACCATGCCGTCGAGTACGTAGTTCCAGCGTCCGAGGGCCGCGGCCTTGTTCTCGGGGTGGACGACGATGTCGTACGCGCTGGGGGCGTTGAGCAGGGAGGCGAGGTAGGCGCCCTCGGCGGTGGTGATGTCGCCGATGTCCTTGGAGTAGTAGGCCTGGGCGGCGGCCTGGATGCCGTAGGCGTTGCGGCCGAAGTAGCTGGTGTTGAGGTAGCCCTCGAAGATCTGGCTCTTGGACTCCTCGCGGTTGAGCTTGACCGCGATGAAGAACTCCTTGATCTTGCGGATGACGGTCTGTTCCTGGCCGAGGTAGTAGTTCTTGACGTACTGCTGGGTGATCGTCGAGCCGCCCTGCTTGCCCTTGCCGGTGAGCGTGTTGAAGGCCGCGCGGGCCATGGCCTTGAGGTCGACGGCCCGTTCGGAGTAGAAGTCGCGGTCCTCCGCGGCGAGGACGGCGCGCTGGACGGTCAGCGGCACCTGGGCCAGCTTGACGTTCTCCCGGTTGACCTCGCCGGAGCGGGCGAGGACGCTGCCGTCCTTGTAGAGGTAGACGTTGGACTGTGCGGTGGCGCTGGTGTTGGCGGCCGGGATGTCGACGAGTTCGTATCCGGCGATGAAGCCGCCGATCAGGAGCGCGGCGACGAGGAGGACGGCGCCGAGGACCATCCGCCAGGTGGGGACGGCGCGGCGCCATCCGGTGCGCTTGGGGCGCTTGGGCTTCTTCGCCTTGCCGTTCCCGTTGCCCGTACCGCCGGATGCTCCGTCTTCGCCGGGCGTCCCGCCATCGCCGCCCGTACCGCCGGACGCTCCGCCATCGCCGCCCGTACTGCCGGGCGCCCCGGCGGCGCCGTGGGCAGCAGGGTCCCTCGGGGCCCAGCTCCGGGGTTCGTGTTCCCCGCTCGGCTGCTGTGGCTCGTCGCTCATGTCCGTGCAGACTCCTCGGCCGCGGTCAGTTCCCCCATAGTGCCCTTTTCTGCGGAATAAGCACCGGATCGACCCCGAATCGCACCCCGAAAAGCGGTCGCGGCGGCCGTCCCGTTGAACTAGGGTCTTGCGCTTTGGTGTCCAAAGCCGTTGGGCACCCGGCGAGGGGGTGCATGCGGTGCGGCTGTACGCGGTGGTGGCGGCGGGAGGGTTCCGGCGCTACGCCACCTACCGGACCGCCACGGCGGCGGGAGTGTTCACCAATACCGTCTTCGGGTTCATCCTGGCGTACACCTACGTGGCGTTGTGGGACGAGCGCCCGCAGCTCGGCGGCTACGACATGTCTCAGGCGCTCAGCTACGTCTGGCTGGGGCAGGCGCTGCTGATGACCTGTTCCATGATGGGCGGCGGCTTCGAGGACGAGCTGATCGAGCGGATCCGCACCGGCGACATCGCGGTCGATCTCTACCGGCCCGTGGATCTCCAACTGTGGTGGCTCGCAGGCGATCTGGGCCGTGCCGCGTTCCATCTGCTGGGGCGCGGCATCGTGCCGATGCTGGTGGGATCGCTCGCCTTCGATCTGGCGCTGCCGTCGTCGCCGGGGGTGTGGGTGGCCTTCCTCGTCTCGGTGGCGCTCGGCGTCGTGGTGAGTTTCGCGATCCGCTATCTGGTGGCGCTCTCCGCGTTCTGGCTGCTGGACGGGGCGGGGACGGCGCAGATGGCCTGGCTGGCCGGGATGTTCTTCTCCGGGATGCTGCTCCCGCTGACGCTGTTCCCCGGGGTGCTGGGCGACGTGGCGCGGGCGCTGCCGTGGTCGTCGTTGCTCCAGGTGCCGGCCGATGTGTTCCTCGGCAAGTACCCGGGGTGGGAGCTGGTGCGGGCGTACGCCTTCCAGGCGGGCTGGGCGCTGGCGCTGCTGCTGGTGGGGCGGATGGTGCAGTCGGTGGCGACGAGGAGGGTGGTGGTCCAGGGTGGCTGACACGACCGGTGCGGTGGAGGTGGCCGGGGCGGCGGACGCGTCCGGTGGCCGGCCCGCGGACTGGCCCGAGGCGGTGTTCGCCGAACGGTCGAGGCTCGTCGAGGGTGTCCGGGCGTACGGGCTGATCGTGATGATGTGGCTGCGCTCGACGATGGCGTACCGTGCCTCGTTCGCCATGACGGCGTTCGGGAACTTCGCGGCGACCGCCTTCGACTTCGTCACGATCCTGCTGATGTTCTCGCACGTGGACGAGTTGGGCGGCTACACACTGCCCGAGATCGCTCTGCTGTACGGGGTGTCGGGTACCGCGTTCGGCCTCGCCGACCTGGTGCTGGGCTCGATGGACCGGCTGGGCCGGCGGGTGCGCGACGGCACGCTGGACACCCTGCTGGTACGGCCGGCCCCGGTGCTCGCCCAGGTGGCGGCGGACCGGTTCGCGTTGCGCAGGCTGGGGCGTGTGCTCCAGGGGGTGTTGGTGCTGGGGTACGCGCTGGTGACGCTGGACATCGGATGGACGCCGCTGAAGGTGGCGATGGTGCCGATGATGCTGCTGAGCGGGGCGGCGATCTTCGGGGCGCTGTTCGTGGCCGGGGGAGGGTTCCAGTTCGTCGCGCAGGACGCCGCGCAGGTGCAGAACTCCTTCACGTACGGCGGGAACACGCTGCTCCAGTACCCGCCGTCGGTCTTCGCGAAGGACCTGGTGCGCGGCGTGACGTTCGTGGTGCCGCTGGCCTTCGCGAACTGGCTGCCCGCGCTGTACGTGCTGGGCCGGGAGTACCCGCTGGGGCTGCCGGACTGGGTGGCGTTCCTGCCCCCGGTGGTGGCGGGTCTGTGCTGGCTGCTCGCCGGTCTGGCCTGGCGCTCGGGCCTGCGCGCGTACCGCAGCACCGGAAGTTGATCCACAACATCGAACGAGGCAGGGCATCGGACATGGACGCGGGAACCCCCACCGGATTCATCGAACTCGACAATGTGGAGAAGGTCTTCGACGTGCGTCGCAAGACCGGTTTCATGCGCAGTGAACGCCGCCGGGTGCGGGCGGTCGACTCGATCAGCTTCCGTGTCGCGCGCGGCGAGATGGTCGGTTACATCGGCCCGAACGGCGCGGGGAAGTCGACCACGATCAAGATGCTGACCGGCATCCTCACCCCGAGCGGCGGCCGGCTGCGGGTGGCGGGCATCGATCCTTCCCGGGAGCGTACGAGGCTGGCGCACCGGATCGGTGTGGTGTTCGGCCAGCGCACCACGCTCTGGTGGGACCTGCCGCTGCGCGACTCGTACCGCTTGATGCACCGGATGTACCGGATTCCCGACGCGCGCTACCGGGAGAATCTGGACCGCTGTGTCGAACTCCTCGATCTGGGCGAGCTGTTGGACGTTCCGGTGCGGCAGTTGTCGTTGGGGCAGCGGATGCGTGGCGACATCGCGGCGGCGCTGCTGCACGATCCCGAGGTGCTGTACCTGGACGAGCCGACGATCGGGCTGGATGTCGTCTCCAAGTCCAAGGTCCGTGGGTTCCTGCGGGACCTGAACGCCGAGCGCGGCACGACGGTGCTGCTCACGACCCATGATCTGACGGACATCGAGCAGCTCTGCAAGCGGGTGATGGTGATCGACCACGGCCGTCTGATGTATGACGGTGCCCTCGCCGGTCTGCATGAGGTGGGCGAGAGCGAGCGGACGCTGGTGGTCGACCTGGAGCGTCAATTGCCGCCGATCCGGCTGGAGTCGGCGCCCTCGGTCCGTACGGTGAAGGTGGAGGGGCCGCGGCAGTGGCTGGCTTTCCCGGCCTCGGACTCGGCCGCTCCGCTGGTTGCCCGGATCGCCGCGGACTACCCCTTGGTCGACCTGTCGGTGCGGGAGCCGGACATCGAGGCCGTGATCGCGAAGATGTATGAGTCGGCCACCGGCACGTAGGGGCGCGCAGGACGCGCAGGACGCGCAGGACGCGCAGGGCACGCAGGGCTGTGACGGGGGCGCAGGCGTTCAATAGGCTGCGCGGTATGACAAGTGACCTTCCGGAAATGCGTGCCTCCGATGCCGAGCGCGAGCGGGTCGCCGAGATCCTGCGCGAGGCGGTCGCCGAGGGTCGGCTGGAGATGGAGGAGTTCGAGCAGCGGCTCGACGCGACGTACAAGGCGCGTACGCACGGGGAGTTGGAGCCGCTGGTGCGGGATCTTCCGGCGCCGGGCGCGGCGGTGGCCCCGGTGGGGGCGGCTCCGGCGCAGACCGGATCGCAGAAGCGGTGGGCGGACCGGATCGGCAAGCCCGCCACGTCGGGCGGCGCGTTCGCGATCTGGGGCGGCTTCGGCCGCCGGGGGAACTGGACGGTGGGCCGGAAGTTCACCGCGTTCGCGATGTGGGGCGGCGGTGAGATCGATCTGCGCGAGGCGAACTTCGAGGACCGCGAGGTGGTCATCCGCTGTTTCACGATCATGGGCGGTATGCAGGTGACGGTTCCGCCGGAGCTGGATGTCCAGGTCAAGGGCATCGGCATCCTGGGCGGCTTCGGGGAGCGGACGAAGGACGACGGGGTCCCGTCGCCGGACTCCCCGCGGGTGCGGATCACCGGGCTCGCGCTGCTGGGCGGCGTCGGCGTGGAGCGCAAGCGGAGCAAGGCGGAGAAGCAGCGGCTGAGGGACGCGGAGCTGGCGCGGCTGCGGGAGCTGGACCAGGAGCGCGGGAGCGGGCGGGGCCGGCTGGAGAAGGGCCGGGGGCCGTCGGACCGGTCCGACGACTGACCGGCGTCCCGGAGGTCAGAGCTGGTCGGACCTGGGCCGGTCGGGCACCAGTGCCGTCAGGTCCACCAGCGAGCCCAGCAGTCGGTAGCCGGCGTCGTTCAGATGGAGATGGTCGCCGCTGTCGTAGGCCGTCCGGAGCCTTGTCGGGCGGTGGGGGTCACGGGCCGCCGCGTCGAAGTCGATGACGTGGTCGAAGATCCCGCCCGCCCGGATCAGCCCATTGACCCGTTCCCGTACGTCGTCGCGCGCGGGGGTCCAGGTGCGGAATCCCTCGTACGGCATCAGCGTCGCCCCGACGACCCGCAGTCCGCGCGCGTGGGCGCGCTGCGTCATGGACCGCAGGCCGTCCGCGATGCGCTGCGGGTCGGTCTCCTGCGGGGACTGCTGCACGTCGTTGATGCCGAGCGCGATGACGACGGTCTTCACTCCGGCGATGTCCAGTACGTCGCGGTCGAAGCGGGCGCTCGCCCGTACGCCGCTCCCGTCGCGCAGGATTCGGTTGCCCGCGATGCCCGCGTTGGCCACCCCGTACCGGCCGCGCAGCCGGTCGGCGAGCACATCGGGCCAGCGGCTGTTCGTGTCGAGGGTGGAGCCGGTGCCCGCGGTGAGCGAGTCGCCGATCACGGCGATCGTTCCGGCGGCGGTCGTGGTGTGCACGTCGACGGCGGTGAGGTAGCGCCAGCCGTCGGTCCGCCGGGTGCCCCACGCGGTGTCCACGTACGAGGTCTGGTGGCCGCGCTGGTGGATGGTGACGGGCCCCTCGGCGGTGGGGGTGCGCAGGGTGACCACGAGGTCGGAATCGGCGGCGACCGGGACGACGACGGGGTCGCTGACGATCTGCCCGCCGGCCGCGACGGTCACGGTGCCGGCGCCCCGGAAGGTCACGGGGCGGCTGCTCACGGTGGCGTGGTCCACGACCAGTGGACGGGTGCCGAAGACATTGGAGAGGGTGATGCGGGCCGCGTCGCCGCCGATGCTGGTGTGCACGACGTTACGGATGGTGCGTCGGTTCAGGGCGCTGCCGTTGTAGGAGTCGACCACCCCGGCGACGGGTGCCGCCGCCCAGGTGGCGGCCCAGAGGCCGGTGGCGTGGGCGGGGGCGGCGGGCGTACGGGCCACGGACCGCGGGTCGGGTGCGGTGATCTGCTTCGGCCGGGTGCCGGAGCCGGAGAACAGCAGGGAGCCGACGAACGCCACGGCGGCGGCGAGCGCGGCGGTGCCCGCCACGAGGGCGATGAGCAGGGCGTACCCCTGGCGCCTGGGCATGGGCGGTGTTTCTCCTCGTGATCAATCGGACTGTCCCATGATGGGGCAGGGCATCGGGAACTCGACGTGCGGCCCGGGAGTAGGTCAGGTAGGGACAATGCGTACGGGACACCGGGGGCGAGGCGTACGCGGACGGGTGGAGCGGATGGAACGGATCGATCGGACCGGCCCCGGGGAACCGGGTGCGCGGCAGCAGGAGCGTGCCGGGGAGCAGGCGGCGGGTGCGCCCCGTCCCGTACCCGGTGGCCGCCCTGCTCCGCTCGCCTCGTTCGCGTACACCGCGGCCGACGAGGAGAAGCGGCGCGGTGTGCGCCGGATGAAGACCACGGCCACGGGCCTCCTTCTGCTGGTCGCGCTCGTGTACGTACTCGCCACCTGGGCGAAGAACGCGGGTGTGGGCGGCTGGCCGGGCTTCGTCGCCGCGGCCGCCGAGGCGGGGATGGTGGGTGCGCTGGCCGACTGGTTCGCCGTCACGGCGCTGTTCAAGCGTCCGCTCGGCCTGCCGATCCCGCACACCGCCATTATCCCCACCAAGAAGGACCAGCTCGGCGCCTCTCTGGGTTCCTTCGTCGGCGAGAATTTCCTCTCCGGCGATGTCGTACGGGGCCGGATCCACGCGCTCGGTGTCGGCCGCCGCCTCGGTGCCTGGCTGGCCGAGCCGGAGCACGCGGACCGGGTCACCGCCGAGCTGTCGACCGCGTTGCGCGGTGCGCTGAGGGTGCTGCGGGATTCCGATGTGCAGGCCGTGGTGGGTGAGGCGATCACCCGGCGGGCGAACGCGGTGGAGATCGGGCCGGGTCTCGGCAAGATGCTGGAGAAGATCGTCTCCGACGGGGGCCACCGCAAGGTGGTGGACCTGATCTGTGTACGCGCCCACGACTGGCTGGTGCTGCACGGCGATTCGGTGATGGACGCGGTGCAGGGCGGGGCCCCCGGCTGGACGCCGCGGTTCGTCGACAAGCGGGTGGGCGAGCGGGTCTACAAGGAGCTGCTGCGGTTCGTCACGGAGATGCGGGACATGCCGGGACACCCGGCGCGCGCTTCGATCGACACGTTCCTGACGGACTTCGCGGCCGACCTCCAGACGGACTCGGACACCCGGGCCCGGGTCGAGCGGCTGAAGTCGGAGATCCTGGGACGTGGCGAGGTCCAGGAGGTCATCGCCTCGGCCTGGTCGTCCGTACGCACGATGATCATCGCGGCGGCGGAGGACGAGCAGAGCGAGCTGCGGCTGCGGGCGCGGGCCTCACTGATGGCGCTGGGGGCGCGGCTGGCGTCGGACGACCGGCTCCAGGCGAAGCTGGACGGCTGGCTGGAGGACGCCGCGGTCTACGTCGTCACGACCTACCGCGCGGAGATCACCTCGCTGATCAGTGACACGGTCGCGAGCTGGGACGCGGATCAGACGTCGAAGAAGATCGAGGCGCACATCGGCCGCGACCTGCAGTTCATCCGGATCAACGGCACGGTGGTGGGCGCCCTGGCGGGGCTGCTGATCTACACGGTGTCGTGGGCACTGGGGGCGTAGCGCGGCCAGGGCCGACGGACGGACAGAAAGGGGCGGGGGCTTTCGGAGCCCCCGCCCTTCTCCGTACTCACGTACATGTTTTGCGTACTTCCGTACGTGTTTCGCGTACTTTCGTACAGGCTCTCAGGCGGCCCGGCGGGTGACCGCCCACGACGCGGCGGCCATGCTGCCCGCCACGGCGAAGACGGCGGGCCAGGCGCCGACCTTCTTGGCCAGCGGGTGCGAACCGGCGAACGCGGCGACGTACGCCGCGGTCAGCCCGACGGCCGCGCGCGGCCCGGCCTGCCGGTTCCACTCGTACGCGGCGACGGTGCCCGCGGCGGCGAGGGCGACCCCGCCCAGCGGCCGCTTCCTGGTCCACCGCGCCACGGCGTACCCGCCGACCAGCCCGCTCGCCGCCACTGCCGCTGCCGGAACCTTCGCCATCGCAGCCACCTTCGCCTTCTCGTCCGTGTTGTCCGGGCCCGGAGCCCGGGTCTTCGAGGCTAACGCGGCGCCGGGGATTCCGGTCGCCGAGGGGGTGCACAAGCGTTTACCCTGGGGTGAACGCGCGTGCACCCCCGCGCCGCACCCTCGCGCCCCGCACGACGCCCTTGCCGCCGAGCACCGTACGGAGAGCCATGCCCGCGGACATACCCGCCCCGACCACCGTCCCCGAAGAGGCCCCGCACCCGCGCTTCGCCGTCGGTGTACTGGCGTTCTGCGGTGTCGTGGTCGCGGTGATGCAGACGATCGTCGTCCCGCTGCTCCCGCACATCCCGGCCCTCACCGGCGCGAGCCCGGCCGCCGCGAGCTGGCTGGTCACCGTCACCCTGCTCACCGGCGCCGTCTTCACGCCCGTCCTGGGCCGGGTCGGTGACATGTACGGCAAGCGGCGGGTGCTCGTCGCCTCGCTCATGGTGCTGGTGGTGGGTTCGGTCCTGTGCGCGGTCAGTTCCCACATCGGGGTGCTGATCACCGGCCGCGCCCTGCAGGGTGCGGCGCTCGCCGTCCTGCCGCTGGGCATCAGCATCCTGCGCGACGAACTCCCGCCCGAGCGGGTGCTGTCCGCCGTGGCGCTGATGAGCTCGACGCTCGGCATCGGCGCGGCGGTCGGGCTGCCGGTCGCGGCCCTCGTCGTCGAGAACTTCGACTGGCACACGATGTTCTGGGTCTCGGGTGCGATCGGTGTCATCGACATCGTGCTGGTGCTGTGGTGCGTACCGGAATCGCCGCTGCGCACCCGTGGCCGCTTCGACGCCCTCGGCGCGCTGGGCCTGTCCGGGGCCCTGGTCTGTCTGCTGCTCGCGGTCACCCAGGGCGCCGACTGGGGCTGGTCCTCGGCCCGGACGGTCGGTCTGCTGGTGGCGGCCGTCGTCGTGGCGCTGGTCTGGGGCGCGTACGAGCTCCGGGTGGGGTCGCCCATGGTCGACCTGCGGGTCTCGGCCCGCCCGGCGGTGCTGTTCACCAACATCGCCGCCCTGCTGATCGGTTTCGCCTTCTACGCGAACTCCCTGGTCACCGCGCAGATGGTGCAGGAGCCGAAGGAGACGGGCTACGGGCTGGGCGCCTCGCTCGTCGTCAGCGGCCTCTGCCTGCTGCCGGGCGGCGTGATGATGGTGGCGCTCTCACCGGTCTCGGCGCGGATCTCCGCGAAATACGGCCCGAAGGTCAGCCTGGCGCTGGCGGCCGGGGTGATCGCCACCGGTTACGTGGTGCGTTACTTCACCAGCCACAACCTCTGGCTGATCATCGCCGGTGCGACGGTCGTCGCCTCGGGCACGGCCATCGCGTACTCGGCACTGCCCGCGCTGGTCATGCGCGGCGTCCCGGTCAGCGAGACGGGCGCGGCCAACGGCCTCAACACACTGATGCGGTCGATCGGACAGGCCTTCTGCAGCGCGACGGTGGCCGCGGTCCTCGCCAACATCACCTTCCGGGTGGGCGGCAGAACGGCCCCGACGCTCCACGCGTACCAGCTGGTCTTCCTGATCGCGGCGGGCGCCGCCCTCGCGGCACTGCTGGTCACCCTGTTCCTGCCGGGCAGCCGTACACCCGCGACGGGTACGGTCGAAGGGAACCGCGACGTCCCGGGCGACCGGAAGGACGGTGTGCGGACGATGCCGATCCAGGAGGGCGCATGACCAGCGGCCAGGCCACCGCACCGGCTCCGGCCCGGCCCGGTGCCGATCCGGGCACCGGCCGGGACGCGATCCTGCGCGCGGCCCGCCGGGCGTTCACCCAGCGCCCGTACGCCGAGGTCACCATCAGGGGGATCGCGGCCGACGCCGGAGTGAGCCCGTCCCTGGTGGTCAAGCACTTCGGCCGCAAGGAGGAACTCTTCAACACCGTCGCCGACTTCGGCCCCGCCGCCGCGGAGCTCTTCGACGCGCCGCTCGGTGTCCTGGGCCGCCACATGGTGGTGACGCTGGTGAGCCGCCGCCGCGAACTGCAGTCCGACCCATTGCTGCGCGTCGTCTTCTCGCTCGGCAACCGTGACGAACGCTCCCTGCTGCGCGACCGCTTCCAGGAACAGGTCACCGACGCCCTCACCGCCCGCCTCCCCGGCCGCGAACGCGCCCTGCGCGCCGAGCTGATCGCCGGCCACCTCCTCGGCCTCGGCGCCACCCTCAGCCTCCACCGCGAGGGCGCCGGCGCGGACGCCACCCCCGAACACCTCGCGGACCTGTACGCGCCCGCGCTGCAGTCCCTGATCGACGGGTGACGCGGAGGACTACCGCTGGACCGGCGGGTGTCGTCACGGGCGGTAGAGCGCCCGGCACCGGACCGCGTCGGCCGCCTCGCCCTCGCGGACCGGCAGGAAGTACTCCACCTGCCACTCCTGCGTACGGCCGGCCTGGCGATTGGGCGTCGTCACCCACGGCGGATAGACGCGGAACGCGCGCTTCCCGCCGGAACCGTTCCTCGACACGATGTCCCGCTCGCCGAGCACGTCACGGGGGAACACGAACTGCCCGAAGCCGCCGGCGTCGCGGGTGCTGATGACGAAGAGGTCGACCGGGTCGCCGGAGTCGTAGGGCCGGATCGGGCCCTCCGCGGACCGCTTCCACACCGTCACGAACTGGCCGGCCTTCGTCGGGGTGGTCCGGGCCACCCGGAACCTGACGGCGGAGCCGTCCACGGTGAAGGAATGTGCCCCGTACTCGGTGCTCTCCGCTTCGGGCACCGGTCGCGTGCACACGAATCCGCTCGGGTCGTAGACCAGCGCCTTCGCCGCGAGGAGGTCGGGGTGAAGGGGCTCGCCGTACGGCCAGGGGTCGGGCCAGGGCTCGGTTCGGGCATCGGGCGAGGGTTCAGGAGGTGTTGCCATTTCGCCCATTCTGTCAGCGGCTGTCCCGTCGTCGAGCCGTGGGCGGGCGACGTGGCGGCGATCGTCGACGCGCTCGGGGCCGACTCCGCCGATGTGTTCGGCAGCAGTGGCGGCGCGGTGACCGGGCTCGCCCTCGTCGCACGGCACCCGGCCCGGGTCCGGACGCTCGTGGCGCACGAGCCGCCGGTCATGGAACTTCTCCCCGACGCGGTCGAGTGACCTCTACCCGTCCCGCTGGACCTCCGCGGCCCGTTCCGTCAGCAGTGCGAGCACATGCCCGAGCTGCTCACGGGCGCCCGGATCGGTGATGACCCCGTCCGGGCCGACCGCGTTCCGGTCCACGGGCATCCGTACGCAGGCCGGCTCCACGATGTCCGCACCGGTGTAGCCGAGCACCGTACGCAGCGTGGCCTCGGCGCCCTGGCCGCGGCCGGGAGCCGCGGCGTTCACCCAGGCGGTCGGCTTGTCGCAGATCTCGGTACCGCCGACCGTCCAGTCCAGCAGGTTCTTGAACGCCCCCGGCAGGGTCCCCGCGTACTCCGGCGTACAGACCAGAACGGCATCCGCCTCGCCGATCGCCGCACGCAGCTCCACCACCGGACCCGGCAGCGGATCGGCATCGTCATCGGGGTTGAAGTGCGGGAGCGCCGCGAGGCCGCCGTAGAGAACGGTCCGCACCTCTGCGGGCGCCACGGCCCGCGCGGTGCGCAGCACGGTCTCGTTGGAGGAACCGCTGCGCAGGCTTCCGGACAGCAGGAGGATCACAGGTGACGTCGGCATACCCGGGTCAACCTGCGACGATCGGGCCCCATTCCCTCCGTTCCCCCTTCCTGCATCCCCGCATACGACGCCACCCCGGTACGAGCGCGGGGCGGGCTCGTACCGGGGTGGTGGTCGCGCGGTGCGGTGGGATCAGCTGAAGACGACCGAGCGGAGCTTCAGCCGGCTGGACGCGTGGCCGCCGTTGGGCCGGAGGGTGAAGTAGTCGCCCTCGCAGTCGGGGCCGGAGAAGACCGTCGCGCTGGAGTCGGTGAAGTTCCAGGGGGTGTGGGCGGGGTTCGTCGAAGCGGGGTCGGCCACCTCGGGCAGGGTGATGCACATCCGGCTCGGCGGGTCGACGAGGAAGCCGACCCGCGGCGAGCCGTCGAGGCCGGTGTAGGTGTACGTGAAGTCTCCGGTGGCCGCGCCGGCCGAGGTCGGCACGGCGAGAATGAGCGCGAGCGCGCCGAAGGCGGCAGCAACGGTGGAACGAAGACGCATGGGGGAACTCCTTGTGCGGGGATCGGAAACTCCCCAAGTCTGTGCCGTTGACCTGCGGTTACTGTCCAGAGTGGGGTTCCGTCACCCGGACGAGATCTGCTGAATCGGTTCTGTCAGCGGCCATGCGGGTCATGAGCCGGTCCCAGTGTGTTGACGACACCGTTGGCGAATTACCGGGGGCAGAACGTGACGTCGGCCTGCATGACCCGTTGTGGTTGTGAAGGCCGACGCTGTGTTTTGGTCGCGCACCGAGCTGGCGTCGCAGCGAACGCCCCCGATGCCGAGGGGATGCCGGGGCCACTACAGGGACAGCGCTGTTGGCTAGTTTGGCCCGGTGAAGACACAGATGATCGTGCTCAACGGTGGCTCCAGCTCCGGGAAGTCCGGGATCGCCCGGTGTCTGCAGGCGGTGTTGCCGGATCCGTGGCTGACCTTCGGGGTGGACACACTGGTCGAGGCGATGCCCGCGTCCATGCGTACGTCGGATGCGGGCATCGAGTTCGCTCCGGACGGCGAGGTGATCGTCGGCCCCGAGTTCCGTACGTTGGAGACGGCATGGATCGAGGGGGTCGTCACGATGGCCCGTGCGGGAGCCGGGGTCATCGTCGACGAGGTCTTCCTCGGCGGCGCGGCCTCCCAGCAGCGGTGGCAGAAGGCGCTCGGCGGGCTCCCGGTGCTGTGGGTGGGCGTCCGGTGCGAGAGCGCCGTCGCCGCAGCCCGTGAGGTGGCGCGGGGTGACCGCGTCCCCGGCATGGCGGTCTCGCAGGCGGACGTGGTCCACCAGGGTGTGACCTACGACGTCGAGGTGGACACGACGCGGAGCGAGTCCATGGAGTGCGCGCGGATCATCGCAGCCCACATCGGTTGACGGGGCGCGGTCCCACCGCCGTACCATCCGCCGCCCCAATGATCGTTTCCGGCCACGGCACTGCACGTCACGCCATTACGCGTCGCCGAGCTCCAGCTCACCGACGACCTGATCCCCGCTCGTCTCCCCGGTCGGCCGGAACCCGAGCCTGAGGTAGAACTGCTCGGGCCCGTGCTCACCGGGGACCCAGCTCACGGTCGCACGCGTCTGCCCCCGCCGCCGGATCTCCTCGCACACCGCCGCCACGGCGAAGCGGCCGTATCCCTGTCCCTGCTGATCGGCGGCGATGTTCAGCCGCCAGAGGCCGGAGCGCAGCCTGGTGTCGTTCGGGTCGTCCGGGTAGAACCGGACATCGAAGAAGGCCATGACGAAGCCGACGAGCTGCTCGCCGTCGAAGATCAGCCGGGGCCAGGCGATGTCGGGGGTCGCGTAGGCCTGAGCCAGCGACCAGGCGACCGGCTTCACGAGGCCGTCCTGGTCGGGGCGTACGTTCAGTTGGCAGGCGGCCTCGACGTTGTCCGACGTGACCTTTTCCAGGCGCAGTGATGAAGGCATGCGGGCAACCTACAGACCGGCGCCCTGCCGCATCGAACGGATGCCCGGTGCCGCCGAGTTGGCGGAACCGGGCATCCAGCGAACTCCCTTGTGACAGAGGTTAGTTCGCGGGGGCCTGGTAGAGGCCCCGGCCGGCGCGGTGGGCCCGGGAGGTGGCGACGAGTCGGTCGAGGGTGCTGCGAACGGTGTTGATGCCGTTCGGGGTGAGCTCGCGACCCAGGGCCTTCGTCACGTCACGGGCCCGGACGGGGGTGTCGCCGGATGCCGCGAGCACCTTCATGGCCAGCTCGGTGAGGCTGCCGCTGTCGTCGACGGCCGGTGCGGAGGCCGCGGCGGCCGCGGAGGTCGCGGAGGTCGCGGCCTTCTTCGGCACCCTGGCCTTCGCGGGCTTGGCGGCCTTGGCTGCCTTCGCCGGTGCGGCGGGCTTGCTGTCCTTGACCGTCTTGACCGTCTTGGTCGCCTTGGCGGGCGCGGCGGACTCCGCGTCCTTGGCGTCCTTGCTGTCCTTGGCGTCCTTGACGTCCTCGGCGGGCTTGGCGGCGACGGCCTTCTTGGCCTGGCCGCGCTGGGCCCGCGGCTTGGCGGCAGCCTGCTTGCGGCCCTTGGGTGCGGCGGGCGCCTTGCGGGCGGCCCGGCGCGCGGGGTCCTCCGCCTGCTCCTGCGGGGCCTCTGCCTGGTCGGCGGAGTCGGTGGAGCCGATGGAGGCCTGCGCCTGCTGCGGGATCCTGGGGGCGGGAACGCTCGCCGTCCCGGCCTTGGCGTCGTCGGCCTCACCCGACTCCGTCACGTTCGCCTCCGTCTCCGCCACCGCGTTGGCGCTCGCGGAGGGAGCCGGGGCGGGAGCGGGGGCGGCCGACAGCGCACGCAGTGCCGTCAGCGCGGTCCGTACCGACTCCAGGCGTTCGGTGACGGTCGCGAGTTCCTTCTCCAGAGTCTGCTGGTGCTGCTCCAGGCGAGGAAGTTCCGCCTCCAGCAAGGCAGTTGTGGCATCGATGGTGACCAGTGTGTTGGTCTCGGAGGTCATGTTGTCGCCCTTCTGTTCCGGCCGACCGTTGGTGACCGATGTATCGCAGGGTAAGGGGTGTTGTGTTGTGGCCGGAAATCGCCTCTCGCTGCGAACCGTTCAAGGGACACCGCCAGCACTGATCGTCAGTCTTCCGAAAGTCCTGGCATTGCGCCCAGAAGATGACGTGGGAGGCACTCTTTTGGCCGCATCCCACGCGGCCTGAACGGTGCGGCGCGGCCCGTGAGGAACGAACGCGTCCCTCGTCCCCCGGCGGGAGCGGGGGGCGAGGGACGCGGGAAGCAGAGAGTGCGGGTGGGGCCGGGACCGTCAGCCGTTCCGGCTCACCGGCGCGGAGCCGGTGGGATAACTGGTGCCGGTTTCCTAGGGGTTGGGGATCTCGCGGCTGAGCTGGCTGTCGCAGTTCACGACGTTCCGGTGCAGGTGCGCACCATTCACGTTGCCGGTGGCGCCCGAGGTGCCGATCTGCTGGCCCCGGGCCACCGTGTCGTCGGTGTTGATGACCGTCGAATTCAGGTGGGCGTACTGGGTGCACCGGTTGTTGCCGTGGTCGACCAGTGCCATGATGTCGCCCGCACCGTTCCAGCCCTCGAAGTGGATGGTGCCGCCCGCCGAGGCGACGATCGGGGTTCCGGTCGGCATGGCGAAGTCGACCGCGTGCCGGTTGTAGTCGTCGTTGTGCGAGTAGCCCTCGCCCGGGGTCTGGGCCACGGTGTACGTGCTGCCGGCCCGGAACGGCAGTCCGAACGGGGCGCCGCCGGAGCAGACGGGCACCACCGGCCCCTGCCGCCCCCGCCACCCTGCCGCCCCCGCCACCCTGCCGCCCCCGCCACCCTGCTAACCCCCTGCCCCTGTCGCCCCGCCTCTCAGGCCCGGACCTCCCCGGCCGCGAGCGAGCCCCGGCCGTCCGGCGCCACCCGCCGCTCCCCGACGCGTTCCCACCGCAGCCGCAAACCCATCACGATCAACGCAGCGACCGCGAACCCTGCACCGGCCCAAGCCAGTTGACGAGCTCCGTACTCGGCCAGGACCCAGCCGCCGACCGCGGTGCCGACGGTGATGCCGAGGTTGGAGAACGAGATGAAGAGGCTGTTGCCGAACTCGGGCGCGTCACTCGCGTCCCGCCCCAGCCAGCTCTGGCTCACGATGAGCCCGCCCGAATGCACGGCACCCCAGACCAGGACCGTCAGAACCATCGGAGCGAGCATCGGCCCGACGGCGTACAGAAGGACGTAGACCAGCAGGCACAGCGCCGGGTAGGCGACGACGGTGCGGACGAGATTGCGTCGCAACAGGCTGCCGAAGGCGAAGTTCCCGAGGATCATCACGATGCCGAACGCCATCAGCATGGCGCTGACCCACGTACCGTCCATGTGCGTGACCTGACCCAGGTACTCGGCGAAGTAGCCGTAGACCGAGAACATCGCCGCGAAGACCAGAACGATGGAGGCAATGGTCAGCCACATCTGCGGCCGCCTGAGGACCTTCAGCTGAGCGCCGTACGAGACGCGTTGACCGACCGGCATCGACGGTACGAACCGCAGGATGCCCAGGAAGGCGATCAGGTTGACGAGCGCGCCGAACCAGAAGGCCGAAGCGAGCGACAGATGCTCGGCGAGGTACGAGGTCAACGGCACACCGAACGCGAAGCCGACGGTGACTCCGGCGAACACGGTCGTCGTGGCCCGGGTCGCGTCCTTCGCGGGCACCAGCCGTGCGGCGGTGGCGAGCGCGACCGCGAAGAACACGGGATGGAAGAGGGCGGGAACGACGCGGAACGCGAGCATCACCTCGTACTGCGTGGTGAGTGCGTAGACGGCGTTGGAGATGGCGAACACCGCGATTGCGGCGGCGAGCACCTTCTTGCGGTCGATACCGGAGGCGAGCAGCGTGGTGAACGGTCCGGACACCGCGATGACCAGGGCGAACACCCCGACGAGCCAGCCGGCGGCGGACGGTGTGACACCGAGTTCGGCCGAGACCTGGGGCAGCACACCGACCATGCCCATCTCGGTGGTGATGATCCCGAACACGCCCAGGGCGAGCACCAGGACGGTGAGGGAGGTCTTTCTCATCGGAACGATCAGTACCTTTCATTAAATCTAGAAAAGTAGATACATTGGGTTAAGGGTCGACACCGTACAGGGGGGAAGGTGAACTACAACTCGTCGCGGACGTACGCGGCGAACTCGGCGATCACCGGCTCGTTGCGCCGGTAGTACGTCCACTTGCCGATGCGTTCCGAGGTGAGCAGCCCGGCGTCCTTCAGGGTCTGCAGATAGCCGGACACCACCGACTGCGCCAGCCCGGACCGCTTCTGGATGTCGCCGACGCACACACCGATATGGAAGCCGAGCCCCTGCTGTCGGTAGGAGTCCTCGTCGAAATGCTTCTCCGGCTCCCTCAGCCACTGCGTGAACTGCAGGCGCGCGGGATTGGCGAGCGCCTTGTGTACGGCCAGGGGATCCATCGCTCCACCCTTCCACGGTTTCTCGACGTTACACATCTAGCTTTCGCGATATGTAGCGGAAAAGTCAAATCGCGCCGCCGGGCGCCATCGAGGCGCACGGGTCCTGGCTGTCGTCGGGGGCGAAGTCCCGCACGCGTGGCGGGACATGGAGACGGTGCTGTACGGTGACGAGGTCATCACGCTCTGTGTGTTCACGCGCGCATAGAGCGGCCCCCGGCGGTGCGCCAACACCAACCCGAGGGCCTACACCACCAGTGGAATAGAGGCCACCGGAAATGTTGCGTCATGCTATCGCGCCGTCCGCGCGCTATACGAAGGCATCACACGATGTCGTCCGGCACCCGCGTCTGAACAGCGACGCGAAGATCCTGCTCCTGTACGTCCAGGGCCTCCCCGACAACACCACCTTCAAGCCCTTGAGCGAGCTGGCCCAGAAGCTGGGCATCAAGGGCCGCGCCTACCAGAAGGCGAAGCAGCAGTTGATCGAGAACGGGTACGTACACGAGTGGCGCAGCCAGGCCGACGGTGGCCGCTGGATCACCGAGCAACTGGTCGCGAACGCCCCCCTGACGAGTGAGCAGGCGGGCCACTTACGAGGTACCCCGTCGGCCGCGTCGCCCGTCTCCCCGCCACCGAGTACGCACTCTCCGACGGTCGGCGAACCGACTGCCCGGACGGCCGGTGGCTATGAACCGGTAGAAGACCACAGTGATAAAACCACTCCCCACCCACCCTCCGAACCCTCTGAACCTTCCGCGCTCTCCGAACCGGAGCGCCCGGCCTCGACGGCGGACCCCGCACTGCTGGCCCGCGCCGAACGAGTCCTGCTCTCCCTGCGCCACTCCCGCCGCGAACTGCACCTGGGCGTACGCGAGGCCGCCAAGCTGGCCTTCGACGCGGTCAAGTGGCTGGAGCGCGGCCTGAGCGAGTCCGACCTGCGCCAGGCCCTGCTCGCCGAACGCCCGAAAGACGGCGTGCGCTCGGCAGTCGGCTTCCTCCGCTACCGCCTCGTCGAGAAACTCCCCGAACCCCGGACGACACCGCAGTCCTACGAACCAACACGCCCCCGCGAACTGATCGAATGCCAGGGCCCAGGCAAGACACACAACTTCCGCCCCCTGCTGGACGAGACGAAATGCACCCCGTGCCGCCTGATCGCAGCGAACACCATGTACTCCGCATCCCCCTCACCGGAGCCCGACCACCTGCCATGGCGAGAGCGCTTCGCAAAGATCAACACAACACCGACGGCTCTACCGGGCGAAGGCTGACGGCTACCGTGCCACTGGCGGCTAATGGTTGAGGGTTGACGAGAAGCCGTGTCTCTTGCTGAATTCCACGAAGGCGGACGAGGATTCCGGTGGAATCAGCAGAGTGGCCCGCACAAGTCGGGGGCCTGGTCCTGGGTGCTGGTCTTTTCGCACCAGATGCGAATGTCGTCTTCGCTGGCGGCCTGTCGGCCGAGTTCGATGCGGGAGACCTTGGATTCCTGCCACCCAGTGGCATGGGCGAATGCCCGGCCGCTTGCGAACCCCGCATCTTTGCGGGTCGAGCGAAGCCGGGCACCCAGCGCCTCGCGTGCTACCTGTGCGTTGGTGCTCGCCGATGAGTCAGGGCTTGTACTCGGTGTGAGGGGTGGCTACGGACCAGAGCAGATCCCGCAGTCGAACGCATTCGGCCACGGTGTCGCGATCCTCGATGATCTCTGATCCCAGAACTCGACCCTCCGGGTCGAAGTGGCCGACCGCGAGCAGGCGGTCGTCGTACAGCCACCAGTCGTTGCCCGCTACGGGGTACGAGATGCCTTCCGGGACCATGTGCCGAGGTAGCCAGCGGATGTCTTCGCCGGCCTCGATGTTGAGGTGGGTCAGCGAATCCTCCCATTCGACGTATCGGGAGTGCGGTTCCGTGACCACTCGGACCCGACGCACGGTCTTGCCCTCGCCAGTCACCCGCTGCATGAGCGTCTTCCACGGGGCGAGCCACGCGTAGTCGTCGGAATCGCCCCTCTGCCATCGTGCATAGGGCGTGTCTTCGATCGGCGATCCGTAGTCGTCCCTCAGTTCCATATGGAATGCGTCGCGCTCGAAGCTTTTGAACAGCTCGTCACGCTGGGCGCTGGTGATCAGGTCCACTGTTCTCCTTCAGCAGTGCAATGATCGAGGACGTGGGGACCTCGATGCAGTCCTCGTAGTCAGGCAACCGCATCTGGCCCAAGGCCTCGGTGTCTCGCATCTTCGGCCCCTGCACGATGCATGTGCCTTGCTCTGTGACGAGCATGATCGGCGCATCCAGCATCGGGTCCGGGCGTCGCGAGGGGGGTCACCACATGCACCGGCGCGGCCATAGCCGTCCTGCTCTGGTGCTTCGACGGCCGCCTCGTGGTCACCGAGGACTGGCACGCCGAACTGCGGCCGGACGACACCGACACCATCACCACGTACGAGCGGGTGTGGCAGACCCCTGAGCGAATCCGCTGTGTTCGGAGCCGAGGCCCAACGCGCAATCGCCCAGGCGCGCCGGAGCGTCGACGGTCGCTGACGTGCCTCGTGGTTACGAGTGCTCCGCGAGCTGACGGCCCGCGGAACTTCGCAGGCTTCGTACGAACTCGGTCCAGGCGCTTCGTTGCACAGTCAGTTGAGCCCTCTGGGGTCGCTTCGAGTCGCGCACACCGATGACCGAAGCCAGATCGGCAACCTCGACGCACTCCGTGCCACTTCCGCCGCTGTACGACGACTTGAACCAGTGGGCTTGTCCGTGATCCATCAAAGCTCTCCGTAGACTCGATTCAGGAACGTGGCAGACAGGTCAATATCCAGCGCCTGCGCACGCAGGTACTCGAACGCCAATTTATAGCGCGCAAGTTCCTGCGTCTTCTCCATGAAGAGGCCACCACCAATGATGTCCACGTACACGACGTCGAGTTCGGGTGCGGGGCCACCAAGGACGACGAAGCTGCCCACTGCTGCTGCGTGGGCACCTGCTTCGAACGGCAGTATCTGCACCGTAATGTGTGGCTGGGTGGCCACTTCGCACAGATGCTTCAACTGCTCGCGCATGACCTCGCGACCACCCACGATGCGTCGGATGACGGCTTCGTCAATCACTGCCCAAATGTGCGGTGGCTCGGTCCGAGTGAGGAGTTCTTGCCGCTTCATGCGGATGTCCACCATGTGGTGGATCTCCTGGTCAGTGCATCGCCTCTCCGAGGCACGATGTACCGCTTCTGCATACTCGCGTGTCTGGAGCAGGCCGGGCACGTACATGCAGGCGTAGTGGTCCTCGCTGACCACCTCGTCTTCGAGGGTCAGCATGAGGTTCATCGACTCGGGAATCGGGTCGGCCAACGAGCGCCACCAGCCCTGAATTTTGGCTCCCTTGGCCAGCTCGACCAGCGATGCCCGCTCCTGATCCGAAGCGCCGTACTCGCGACACAGGGCGTCGACGGCTGGCCACTTGACCGTGCCTTCCTTCGTCTCGTAGCGGCTCAAGGTTGCCTTGGAGATGCCAACCCGAGCCCCGGCCTCTTCCAGTGTGAGGCCTTTGTGTTCGCGCAGGCGGCGCAGATCTGCGCCGAGTTGGCGTCTACGTGTGGTCGGTCCGACTGGCATGGCTGTGGTCCCTCGCGTCGATCCCCAAGAGCGTGCATCGCGTGGAGCGTATTGAGCAAGACAGCGCACCTCGGGGGCGCGCGTCGATTGGCGTGCTTCCACAGGTGCAGCGTGAGAGTTCCATTTTGAGAGTTTCGCTGCCACTGTGTGAGAGGCGTTGGGCACATAGGGTGACCATCTCATGGTGTGGGAGTGATCGGCTTGGGTGAGTGTCGTTTTGGGGTGGACAGGAAGGCATGGGACCTGGCGTTCCTGGCTGAGGCTGAAGAGCTCGCCGGTCTGCGGCGAGTGATGCGATTGCACCTGGAGCTCTGGGGCTTGCCGGGGGTCATCCACGCGGCACAGATCTGCGTTACGGAACTGGTCGCAAACGTGGTTACGCACGTGGGGCCCGGGACGCCGTGTTGTCTAGCCGTCTCCATGAACGGCGATCGCCTTCGCATCGAGGTGAGCGATCCCGACCTGCGGGGAATCCCAACGCTCGTCGTGGCAGCGGAGGGGAGCGAGACGGGGAGGGGGATGACCCTTGTGGACGGCGTGTCGGATCGCTGGGGTGTCATCCTCCGCGGTGACTCCAAGGTCGTCTGGTGTGAGTTGTCTGCCGGCCTTCGGTCGTCAAGTGATCACGTTGATAGCCCGCAAGTTGCCAAGGCAGAAGCCTTATTGAGCCTTTGCGGGCTCGGAAGCGCCCCGGCGAGAGTCCGTCATGAGCGGCTGAGTCTGGCATTGGGGAAAGAACTGGCAATCGACCTGATCGTTGATCTCCTCCATTGGCTCCGTGCCCATGGCTGCGATCCGGACGACGCCCTCGAGTGCGCGCAAACGCACTTCGAGGCTGATATGGCGTAGCGGCCTGTGCCTGAGGGAGCTTGTCGGCATCGGTGAAGAGGGGTGAAATTACTCGCGTCCTTCCGCAAGGACGCTGAGAGTCGCCCCAGTGAGTAGGTGCAGCCGATCGCCGACAGCTCCCTCTGGCTGCGCGCGCGGCCACGTCCCCGACGGGGTGCCGGACCGGGCTCCATCAGTGGATGCTTTTAGGACAAGTCGCGAGGGAATCAAGCCACTTGGTCTCGCGAGGCGGCAGGAGCGATTGAAAGTGATCGGATAGTCGGAAGCATGTTCGCATGGCTGCGTACAGAGCTTTCTTCGGACATGTGGATGAGTTTCCTCCCGGCACCCATTTTGATTCCCGGCAGGCTGTCAAGGAGGCCAGGCTTCACAAGGAGCGCGAGGCGGGTATCTCGTGGGGGCTCGATGCCGACGGGGAGAGAGCCGCCGATGCGATCGTGCTGAATCAGGGCTATGAAGACGATCTCGACAATTGGGATGAGGTCGTCTACACAGGTGCTGGTGGCCGGGACCGGAATACTGGTCGGCAGATTGAGGATCAGACTTGGGAGAATCGTGGGAACGCGGGTCTTCGGAGAAGTCGAATATCGGCCAACCCCATACGGGTCATCCGAGGCAGTGAAGGGGAGCGAGACTATTCACCTGCAGGCGGGTACCGATATGACGGACTCTACGAGATTGTCGAGGAGTGGACCGAAGTCGGCAAGGCCGGCTTTCGGATCTGCCGCTTTAGGCTGAGGCGCCTCTCAGCTGAAACGCAGGAACTTACGCCTGTTGAGCAGCAGGTCCGAGACATCCTCGACCAGCAAGGTCAAGGTACGGCTGATCAGAACAGTGCTGACGTGCCCGAGGTGGCTACGCAGCGCCGGACGGCCACGGTCGAACGCATCGTCCGAGACACGGCTGTTGTCCGCCGTGTCAAGCGGTGGCATGAGTACACGTGTCAGATCTGTGGCCTAGCGCTGACAGTTGGGGCTGAGGGCAAGAGCTATGCCGAGGGAGCGCACATACAAGCACTTGGGGGCTCCGCCGGGGGCCCTGATGTCGAAGGGAATGTGTTGTGCCTATGCCCCAACTGCCATGTGCGACTCGACCGTGGTGCCCTCTATCTGACCGATGATTTTCATGTTGTGGATCGCTATGCAGAAGGTCTGACCGCGCGAGCGGCTCCGTTGAGGACGGTGGAACAGCATCGCATTGGGGAGCGATTCCTCAGAGCACACCGCCGCTTCTGGCGCATAAGTGATCTGGATCGCTAACCCGCAGCGATTGTTGAGTAGGTCCACACGTCGGCTGGCATCTCGTGGCGGAGGTTCCAGACGATGCCCATGGGCTTGCTGCCCTTGTGCTCGACGTACTCGGCAGGGCCAAGGAGCATCCACGGCTGTGGCCCGCCGATGTCCGTCTTCTTGTAGCGGCGGACGAAGAGGAGGACGTGGGTGCCCTTCTCCTTGTGGGTCTGGTAGCGGATGCCGGTGGGGGACGTCTCTGAGGTTTGGTTCTGGGACTCCCAGTGGAACAAGTGCTCGTTCCGGGCGTAGTCCTTGTAGCGAGTTTCCGGGGAGAAGTCCTTCTCGTCCTTTTCGAGGGTGATGAGTAGTGCATCGGTCTGGATGTTCTCGCACCACTTCACGCCTTCGCGGAAGTGGCCCGGCATGAAGCCACCGACGTAGGACTGTCCGAGGGCGGGGAGGATCTCCTCGCGGCTATATGAGGCGTGGACTGACAGCGGCAGGCTCGCGTGCTCGCCGAGCAGCGGGACGGGTACGTGGTCAGCCTGGCCTAGAACGTGAGCGAGGACCTGGCGGAGTTCTTCGCGAAAGGCGTGTTGAGGGCGGAGGGTGTCGTAGCCCTCTTGGTAGCTGTTGAATCCGCCGCCCAGTGGCCATAGCGAGAAGAAGAACATGCGGGCATAAGCCTGGTCTTGTTCGCTGAGCTCGCTGTACGCGGGGGCGTCGTCGACGAGCAGCTTGCTGTACGCGGCGACTCGGAGCGGGTCATCGACGTGGAGGAAGGCTGAGACGCGCTTCAGTAGGGAAGATTCTCCACCTGGCCCGGACTCGGGGAGGAGCTTGGCTCGGCGAAGCAGACCTGTCCATGAGTTCCCGCTGCCCCGGTACAGCTCCTTGAGCTCGCGGCGGCTCTCCTGGAGGTACTTGGCGAGTCGAGGCTCGGCGTAGTCGGCGACCTCGCGTGCGAGCTGTGTGACGTTGACACCGATCTGGCTGCGGATGTTGTCAATGATCAGTTCCTTGGCCTTCGGTTCAAGGATGATCTGGCAGCCAGATGGCAGCTGTGGGAAGTCGTTCTCGACGTTGGCGAGTAGACGATTGCGGGTGAGGTTGGTCAGCGCGCGGAACTGCTCCTCGAAGCGGAACTCCTTGCGGTGCTGACCGATGAAGTCCAGAACAGTGAGGACGGCCTTGTCCTCGGTCCGACGCAGGCCTCGTCCCAGCTGTTGGAGGAACACTGTGGCGCTGGAAGTAGGGCGTAGGAGAAGCAGGGTGTCGACGTCTGGGATGTCGAGACCCTCGTTGAACAGGTCGACAGAGAAGATGACGTGGAGCGTTCCTGCTTTGAGTTGATCCAGGGCGTTCTTGCGTTCATCACGCGGGGTCTCGCCCGACAGAGCCACTGCGTTGAGGCCGGCTCGACAGAAGAAGTCGGCCATGAAGATTGCATGCGCGACCGACACGCAGAAGCCCAAGGCGCGCATCGAGCCCGGGTCGGCAACCTTGTCCCTCACGGCTTGCACAACGAGCCTGGCTCGTGCGTCATTGCCAGTGAAGAGATTGCTGAGATCCGCGGCGTCGTACGATCCTCGCTTCCAGGCGATGGCGCTCATGTCGGTGTTGTCGGTGACGCCGAAGTAGTGGAAGGGGCTGAGCAGGTCGTTCTCCAGGGCTTCCCAGAGGCGCATCTCCGCTGCGATCCGGCCGTCAAAGTACTCGTCCTGGATGTTCAGCCCGTCCATGCGCTCCGGGGTTGCAGTAAGCCCAAGGAGCTCCTGCGGCTCGAAGTGAGCCAGGATCCTGCGGTACGTCGGGGAGGTGCCGTGATGAAACTCGTCGATCACGATGACATCGAAGTGATCTGGGGCAAGGCGGTCCAGCGCTCGGGCGTTGAGTGACTGGACGCTGCCAAAGACATGCGTCCAGTTGTCTGGGATTTCCCCGCCGACGAAGAGCTCGCCGAAGTTCGCGTCCACCAACACGTTCTGGTAGACGCGCAGAGACTGCTCCAGGATCTCCTTGCGGTGAGCGACGAAGAGCAGCCGCGGATCACGGCCCAGGGTCCGGCGCAGGCTCTTGAAGTCGAGTGCTGCCATCACGGTCTTGCCGGTCCCCGTCGCGGCAACGAGGAGGTTGCGGTGCCTGTCGTGGACGATGCGCTCCACTTCGAGACGTTCAAGCATGTCGCGTTGGTGGGGGTAGGGGCGGACTTCAAGCCCAGAGAGCGTGATGGTGGGGCCTCCGTTCTGACTGGATCCGCCAGCTTGGGAGAGCGCTTCGTCGAGTCGTGGTGCGTCACTGTCCGGGTCGTACGGCTCGAAGGAGCGCTCGCTCCAGTACGCATCGAATGTTGCCTCGAACTTGCGGATGACGGCGGGGGTGGCAACCGACGACAGCCGCACGTTCCATTCGAGCCCGTCGAGCAACGCAGCCTTGGACAGGTTCGAGCTGCCTACGTACGCCGTATCGAAGCCACTGCCGCGACGGAAGAGCCATGCCTTGGCATGGAGGCGCGTCGAGCGGAGCTCGTAGTTGACCTTCACCTCAGCGCCGAATTCACGGACCAGACGGTCCAGTGCGCGACGCTCGGTGGCTCCGATGTAGGTGGTTGTCAGTACGCGGATGGGGACGCCGCGATCGCGCGCGGAGGAGAGCGACTGCTCAAGGACTCGGAGTCCGTGCCACTTCACGAAGGCGCAGAGGAGGTCAACGCGGTCTGCCGTAGCCAACTCAGCCCGCAGCTCGAATCCCAGGCTTGGGTCTTCGGGAGAATTAGTGATCAGCGCTGTCTCGGAGAGGGGCGTCGCCGGGCGAATTGCGTAGACACCAGGAGCTTTCTGCTCTGCGACTGCGAGCAACTGTCGGGGCCCTTCGATGACGAGGTCGATCCACTCGGTCGCGCCGTCGATGGTGCTGAGCGAATCCAGGATGTGGTTGGCGGCGACTACCTGCTCCGCAGGTGAAAGGCCCTGGAGGACCCTTCGTACGACGTTCGCAATGTGGCGTGTCAGCACGTTTGGCGCAGATTCAGCGCCAACCACTTCGTCGATGGAGCGCCAGCCTGCGGAGTCGAACTGCTTCATGCGATCTTCGAGGCGTTGGGTGATCAGCGTCTCGTACAGCCCAGCGACCGGAGCCGCGTTGCCTGCCGCCTCGTTGGGCATGACGGAATCCCCTTATCTCGTCAGCTACGCATGCAGTTGTATCAAGTCGGACTGACAAACCGCTGGGCGCCTACGTCGTCGCTTGAGGTGGTGGCTATCAGGCCCCGTCTTCGGGACCTCTACTCAAGTCCCGTACATAGCCCGAGCCCGGCCGGTCGCCCAGTTGGATCTTCTCTCCCGTGGGGACGAAGCCCGTGCGGGTCAGGACTGTGCGGGAGGCCGTGTTGTCGAGGGCGGCTGCTGCGCGGAGTGTGGTCAGGCCGTATTCCGTGGCTGCCAGGGTGCAGAGGTGGAGGACGGTGGCGGTGGCGAGGCCGCGGTGGGTGGCCTTCTCGGCCATGCGGAATCCCAGATCGGCGGAGCCGTCCGCGACGTCGACCAGGTTGAAGCGGCCCAGCACCTCGCCGTCGGTGTCGACCAGGACGTGGAAGTGGCAGAGCCCGGTGGCCTGTTCGGCGAGCAGTGCGGTGAGGCGGGCGTCGAAGTCGGTGAAGTAGGCGTCGCCGCGGTCCGGAATGGATGCGGCGAAGAACGCGCGGTTCTCCTGCTCGAACGTGAGCAGGGCGGGCGCGTGGTCGGGGCGGAGGCGCTGGAGCTCGGGCATGGCAGAACCATACGGATACGCATTCCGGTGGTGCGGGTGATTTCTTTGTCCGGAGTGCGTACGGCTCCCTGTGTCCGTTCGCGCAGTGATGGGTGACCGTTGGGGCACGTCCGGGTTCTTGGGCCCGTTGGTCTCTTCCTCGGGCCTTCCCGGGCTTCGTATCTTCCTTGTTGGGCTTGGCGCGTCGGCCGACATGGCGGGGAGGGCGGATGAGGACGGTTCCGGAGAGGGATCCTGCCTCCGTGTCCGGCCGTGGAGGTACACCCCGTCAGGAGAACGTGACGCTCACGCCCGATGTGTCACGTTCGCAAGCACCCCCACCCCGTCGGCCGTCCAGGGACCGCCGCATCCCGGACCCGCGTGGTCTTCAGCATTTGCAGCGTGCGGCGGGCAACGCGGCCGTGTCGCGTCTGGTCGCGCAGCGGTATACGGCGCCGGTGAAGCCGCCTCCGGCCCAGGCCCCCGGCTTTCGCAAGGTCAAGGCGGATGTGGCGGCGAAGAAGGTCCGCCTGGCCCATCACGCTCCCGCCGCCACCGAGTCGAAGTCGGCGCAGGACGCGGCCGTCGCACCCCCCGACGACAAGGAGGCGCAGGGCAAGGCGGCGAACGCGGAGAAGATGAACGCCGCGAAGCCGGGTGAGTTCAACAAGCAGGCGTTCATCGATGCGGTGAACAAGGCGATCGACGCGCAGGCGCCGAAGAATCTCGACGACGCCGACAAGTTCTCGAAGTCCGGTAAGGCGGACAAGATCAAGGGTGAGGTCGACGGGAAGGTCAAGGACGGGAAGGAGTCCTCGGCCAAGGACATCGACACGGCGACCAAGGCCCCGCCGGACACATCGGCGGCCAAGGAAAAACCCGTCACCCCGATGTCCCCCGACCAGGCACCCGCCAACCCCGGCGCCCCGTCGCCGGCGGATGCCACTCCAGCCCAACAGCCCGCCTCCGTCACGGACTTCTCCGAAGGCCCGGCCGCCAACGACCAGGCGATGGCGGACGCCGAGGTCACCGAGGACCAGCTCGCCAAGGGCAACGAACCGGAATTCAACGAGGCCCTCTCCGCGAAGAAGACCGCCGAGACGGACTCCGCGAAGGCCCCCGCCAAGGGCAAGGCGGCCGAAGCCCAACAACTGAGCACCGCCCAGGCCGGGGCGGCGGCCTCCGGCGCCCAGGCCATGACCGCCCTGACCGCGACCCGAACTTCGGCGGGCAAACAGGTCGACGGCGGCAAGGGCGAGACGAAGTCGAAGGACGAGAAGAAGCGCGCCGAGGTAACGGCGAAGCTGCAGAAGGTCTACGACGGTACGAAGAAGGACGTCGAGGAGACCTTGTCCGGGCTGGACAAGAAGGTCGACGACAAGTTCACCTCGGGCGAGAAGGCGGCCCGGGATGCGTTCACCGCGGACCACAAGCGCCGGATGAAGGCGTACAAGGACAAGCGGTACTCGAGTTGGACCGGCAAGGCGCGCTGGGTCAAGGACAAGTTCGCGGGCCTGCCCAAGGAGGCCAACAACCTCTACCAGGAGGCCCGCAAGCTCTACGTAGCGAAGATGCAGGGCGTCATCTCGTCCGTGGCCGACATCATCGGTGCGGAGCTCGGGAAGGCGAAGGCCCGCATCGCGAAGGGCCGCACCGAACTCAAGGCCGAGGTCGACAAACTCCCCGCCGATCTCAAGCAGTTCGGGGAGGACGCGGCGAAGGACTTCGCGGGGAAGTTCGACGACCTCGAAGCCACCGTCAACGAGAAGTCCGAGCAGCTCGTCCAGGATCTCGCGCAGAAGTACACCGCCGCGCTGAACAAGGTCGACGAGGAGATCAAAAAGCTCCAGGAAGCCAACAAGGGCCTGATCGACAAGGCGAAGGACGCGATCGTCGGCGTCATCAAGACGATCAACGAGCTGAAGAACCTCCTGCTCGGCATCCTCGCCAAGGCCGCCTCCGCCATCATGAAGATCATCAAGGACCCCATCGGGTTCCTCGGCAACCTTGTACGCGCGGTCGGCGCCGGGCTCCAGCTCTTCGTCACCAACATCGCCGAACACCTCAAGACCGGCGTCGTGTCCTGGCTGCTGGGCACCGCCGTCAAAGCCGGCCTCGAACTCCCGCAGAAGTTCGACCTCAAGGGCATCATCCAGCTCATCGGCTCCCTCCTCGGCCTGAGCTGGGCCAACATCCGCGCCCGCATCACCCGCAAAGGCATCCCCGACCAGGCCCTGACCGCCGTCGAACAGTCCGTCCCCGTCGCCAAGAAACTCGCCGCCGAGGGCCCCGCAGGCGCCGTCAAGGAAATCGAGTCCGAGGCCGGCGACCTCAAGGCCACCATCCTCGAAAAACTCACCAGCTACCTGATCCCCACCGTCATCATCGCCGGGATCACCTGGATCATCTCCCTCCTCAACCCCGCCTCCGCCTTCGTCCGCGCGGTCAAGGGAATCATCGACATCGTCACGTTCATCGTGAACCAGGGCGCCCAGATCGTCGAATTCGTCAACGCCGTCCTCGACGCGGTCATAGCCATCGCCAACGGCGGCTCGGCAGGCGTTCCGAAGATGGTCGAAGCGGCCCTCGCCGCCAGCGTCCCCCTCCTCATCGGCTTCCTCGCCTCACTCCTCGGCATCGGCTCCCTCGCCAACAAGGTCAAATCCGTCTTCCACGCCGTCGCCAAACCCGTCAACCGGGCCATCGACAAAATCGCCAACTTCATCGCCAAAAAAGGCAAAGACCTCTGGAACAAACTCAAAGGCAAGGGCAAAGACGGGAAGGACGACAAGCAGCCGGACGGTCGAACCGACGCGCAGAAGAAGCGGGATCTCGACGCCGGTCTGGATGAGGCCGAGGCCCTGGTCAAACGGGATGTGACCGAACGCGACGTGCGCCGTCAGTTCCCGGATATCAAGCGGCGCCACCGGATGACCGAGCTGACGCTGACGGTTGAACCGGACCCGGGAGGCGAACAGCTCTACAGCATCGATGGAGCCGTCAATCCGCGTGCCAAGAGGACCGGGAAGACGGACGGCCCGAAGAGGGGGGACCATGTATTCGCCCTCGGGCTGGCGGGGACGCTGGGAGAAATCCAAGCGATCGCGACCGCCGGTCCGCAGCCACAGATTCAGAATGCAAAGAAGGGTCGCTTGATAACGTCTCTGGAGGGCGCCCGTAGTGCGGCGAAGGAGATTCCAGAAATCGTCGTCCGGAAAGGTGGTTCCAGCGAGGAAGGCGGGGATGCTCATTCTCAGGCCTACGGAATGCGGTCCCGTCAAGCGGTTTTCGCTATGACGTCACTGGTTCATGGCCTTGACCAATACTATGCAGAGTTCGTCGGGGAGGATGAATCCCGGCGCGAAGAAGATTCCCTGCGCAAGGCGCGAGGCCTTGAGACGTCCGCCGTTCACGCGCGGTTCGCGGTGGAACGGTGGCTGGAGCAGGTGGTGGACAGGGATTCGGTTCCCCTCCTTTCTTCAGGCCAGAGGGCTCAATTCCTCGATGGGGAGGACAAGCTCGAAGAGATCCGTCAAATCCTCGTCGTGGCCTGTGAAAGAACGTTTCCAGGGGTGCCGCAGGGGTGGCCGAGAAGCGGGGTGGGGTCGCGGAACCGCCCGCGTAACTGAGCCGCTCAGAACCCGATTCGTAGCACGTCGTCGTCGCCCGCGACGTCCGAAGCCTCGTGGAGGAATTCCAGGTAGGCGCGGTAGGTGGGCCCATAGGCTGCCCTCGCGGTGCGCACGCGTGCCTCCCTGGAGGCATCGTCCGCCACGATTGCCTCGTGCACCACGGCGCGGTAGTCGGTCAGCTTGGCCGATGCTGTGTCGGCGCTGTCCACCACCGCGGTGGGCCCCTGCGTACGGAGCGAGGCCT
Organism: Streptomyces sp. NPDC058240; assembly: GCF_042882135.1. NCBI lineage: Bacteria > Bacillati > Actinomycetota > Actinomycetes > Kitasatosporales > Streptomycetaceae > Streptomyces > Streptomyces sp. NPDC058240. Next base: position 965,751 of record NZ_JBHVWT010000001.1, on the reverse strand, counting down.
CCGCAGGCCCGAAGGCTTCGACCGGTTCGTTCCAGAGCAGCCGCGCCTCGGCGAGGAACTGCGCCGCTTCCCGCTGGGTCGTTCCGACGGCCAGCGCGGCCTGGACGCCTGCCTTGCGGCACAGGTCGAGTCGCTCCTTGAACTGCGCGGCGTACGCCAGGTATGCGACCTTGCGTGAGGCGCGGTCCACGCGTTCGGATTCGGCGTCCATCCGGCCAGCCTCCTACATCGCGGCTGTGCTGTCAGGAGGGCGTCGCCGTACGGCCGACAGGAACGCCGGCGCGGCGACGGCGACCCGCTGAGGCCGCTCGGCCGGGTCGAGCAGGGACGTCATGGGGTGCGGAGTCGGGGGACGGAGACGGCCTCGACCGTGCCGGACGGATTTCGGGGGCCGTCTCCGTACCGTCGTCGTTCACTTCGCCCCGTGGCACTCCCGGTAAGCCCGCCCCGATCCGCACCAGCAGGCCGCGCTGCGGGCCGGGGGCCAGGGGACTGCCCGGCCGCGGGCGGCCAGGGTGGTGGCGTACTGGGGGAGGAGGTCCGGGTCGGTCGGGGACGCGGCCTCCGAGGCGGCGAAGGCCTCGTACGACGGGACCGTGCCGGTCACGATGCCGAGGTTCGGGGTGCCGGCCTGGTGGAGGTCGCGGAGTGAGGCCTCCAGGCGGGCCAGGTGCTCGGGGTGGGAGGGGTATTCGTTGCGCAGGTCCGGGTAGGCGGTGAGGAGTTCGGCGAGCTCGGTGGCCGGCCAGTGCAGCACCGCGACCGGGAACGGCCGGGACAGTGCCGTGCGGTACGTGCCCAACTCGGCGCGGAGGCGGGTGATCTCGGCCCGGAGCTCGCCCGGGTCCGAGGAGCCCAGCGACCACAGGCGCTTCGGGTCGTGGAGCTCGTCCAGCGGGACGTCGGCGGTGTGGAGGGTGTCGGCCAGCTCGTCCCAGGCGTCGTGGTCGACGCCCATCAGCCTGCGTACCCGGTGGCGGCCGAACAGCAGCGACTGAGTGGCATACGGGACTTCCTCGCCCGGCGTCAGGAGCAGCGTCAGCGCGGTCGAGAAGTAGTCGTGGGCGGCTTCCAGCTCGTCGTGGGCTTCGAGGGTCTCCGCCGCGATCTCCCAGGGCCCGGGGTCGAGCGGGCCCGCGGCACGGATGCCTTCGATGATCGCGCGGGCCTCCGCCTCGTGTCCGTACTCCCACAGGTTGGCCGCGTTCAGGGCCTTGACCAGGTGGGGGTGATCGAGGTCGGGGGAGCCGAGGAGCTCGTCGTAGAGGGTGGTGGCGCGGGCGCGGTCGCCGGCGAGTTCCAGATGGGCCGCGGCCTGGAGGAGCAGCGGCTCACGGTCCTCGGGGTACCGCGCCGCGGCGCGCAGCAGGCGCTCGGCTTCGGTGGTGTGGTCGGCAGGCGTGTCGGGGCGCATGAACCACACCGTACTGCTGTACGGCTCCGGGGCGGAGGGTTGTTCCAGGCCTGGAGACTTACGGGCCATGGGCCTATCGTGCGGGCCGTGCGGGAGCGGATACCGGTTGTGGTGCAGCGGAACTCGCGAGGGCGGCGGGTCGCCGCGCGCGGGCTCTGGACGGGTGCCGAGCTGGTGGTGACCCTCGGCGTCGTCCTGTTGTTGCTCGTTGTTCATCAGCTGTGGTGGACCAACCGGCAGGCCCGCGCCGGAGCCGAGCACCAGGTGCGGGCCCTTCAGCGGGAGTGGGGGGAAGAGCGTGGGGGAGCGGGAGCAGTGCCCGACGATGATTCCGACGGTGATGCCGGGGACGGGGTCGGCAAGACGGGCGGGGCCGGGGGTTCCGGTGGCCGGTCGGCCGGGAGCGGCACCGCGCACTCCGCGCCCCGCTGGGACCAGGCGTACGCCGTCATCCGCATCCCGCGGCTCGGGCTGGTCGCCCCCGTCGCCCAGGGCATCAGCAAGAGCGGCGTCCTCGACAAGGGGTACGTCGGGCACTACCCGCGCACCGCGCAGCCCGGCCGGGCCGGGAACTTCGCGCTCGCCGGACACCGCAACACCCACGGTGAGCCCTTCAGATACATCAACCGGCTGCGGCGCGGGGACCGCATCGACGTCGAGACCCGGGACGCCGTGTACACGTACACCGTCGACCGGACGCTCGCGCGGACGAGCGCACGCGACAGCGGTGTCATCGCCGCCGTCCCGCGCAGCAACGTGAAGCCGTACGCCGGGTACGCCGAGGCCGGTTCCTATGTGACGCTCACTACCTGCACGCCCGAATTCACCTCCCGGTACCGGCTTGTCGTATGGGGAAAACTCATGGATGTCCGGTCGCGGTAGCGGCGTCGCACTAAGGTTCCCTCACGTGCTCAGACGACGTCCGCAGTTGTTGTGGTTGCTGGTCCCCTACGTGCTGTACCTGGGGATGCTGCCGCTCGTGAACCGGGTCCACCCGGTGGTTCTCGGGCTGCCGTTCCTCTTCGTGTGGCTGCTCGGGGCGACCCTGCTGACCCCCGTCGCCGTATGGCTGACCCGGCGGGGGGACCGCCGGTGAACGCCACGGTCGCGACCTCCGTCTTCGGGGTCTTCATGGTCGCCACCGTCGCCCTCGGGCTGCTCGCGACGCGTGGGCGGCGCAAGGGGAACGGCGAGGGCGGCGGGCTCGCGGAATGGTCCGTGGGCGGACGCAGCCTCGGGACGGTGTTCATCTGGGTGCTGATGGCCGGCGAGGGCTACACCAGCTTCAGCTACCTGGGCGCCGCGGGATGGGGCTACAACTACGGGGCGCCGGTGCTCTACGTGGTGGCGTACATGTCCTGCGGGTACGCCATCGGCTACGTCGTCGGGCCGATGCTCTGGGCGTACGCGCGCAAGCACGGGCTCGTCGGGATCACCGACATGGTGGCGCACCGCTTCGGACGGCCCTGGCTCGGTGCGCTCGTCGCCGTCCTCGCGACCGTCTTCCTGCTGCCGTACATCCAGCTCCAGATCACCGGCATGGGTGTGGTCGTCTCGACCATCTCCTACGGTGCCATCGGCCTGAACCAGGCCTACTTCATAGCCTTCGCCGTCACCACCGGTTTCGTCGTGGTGAGCGGGCTGCGGGGCAGCGCCTGGGTGTCCGTGCTCAAGGACGTCCTGGTGATCGCCACGCTCGGCTTCCTGGCCTTCTACGTGCCGATGCACTACTTCGACGGGTACGGGCCCTTCCTCGACCGGCTCGTCACCGAGAAGAGCGAGTGGCTGACCTTCCCCGGGCACGGGGACAGCGGGCTCGGACAGGCCTGGTTCATCACCACCTCGTTCCTCAACTCGCTCACCGTGGTGATCTTCCCGACGACCGTCGCGGGCTACCTCGGCGCGAAGAACGCCGACGTGCTGCGCCGCAACGCGATGCTGCTGCCCGCCTACAACGTGCTGCTCTTCGTGCCGATGCTGCTCGGCATGGCGGCCCTCTTCGTCGTGCCGGGGCTCGTCGGCGCCGAGTCCAACCTGGCGCTCTTCCAGCTCGTCGTGGACTCGCTGCCCGCCTGGGCGGTCGGCGTCATCGGTGTGGCGGCGGCGCTGTCCTCGATCGTGCCGATGGCCGTCTTCATGCTGGTCATCGGCACGATGTGGGGGCGCAGCGTGCTCTCGCTCGTACCGCGCCTGGAGCGACGGCAGAAGGGCGCGGCGCAGGTGGTCGTCGTGATCGCGGGGAGCCTGGCGCTGCTGCTCACGTACACCGCTCCCAACACCCTGGTGCGGCTTTCCCTCATTTCGTACGAGGGGATGGCGCAGCTGCTTCCCATGGTGCTGCTGGGGCTGATGTGGCGGCGACTGACCCTGCTCGGGGCGATGAGCGGTCTCGTCGTCGGCGTGGGCGTGGTGTGCGGGTTCGTGTTCACGGAGAACGATCCGGTGTGGGGGGTGAACGCGGGCATCGTGGCGCTCGGCGCCAACCTCCTCGTCGCGCTCGCCGTGACGTACGCGGGGCCGTGCGAGCGCGACGACCGGCCGGACGACGAGGTGCTCGCGCGGGACGAGATCCGGCCCCCGGAACAGCAGGCGGAACCCGACGGCGTTCCCTCGGGAACGGGCCACTGACCGACGCCGGGCGGGCCGGCGCGCCGGACCCATCGTGTATAACGGCTGGAGAGCATCAGGCGCGCGCGTGTGCGAACGAACACGGGCGCACGAGCCCGGTCGAACGGCCGGACGGCCGACCGGCCGCGAAGGGGAAGAGGGGAGGGGCCGATGAACGGCGACACGAGCCGTCTGCGCAATGGCCTCGCCCGGCTGCTCCGCCCCGCCGGACTGCTGCTCTTCCTCATCACCGAAGTCCTCCTCGCCGAGGGCGGCAGCCTGTCCGCCGCGGTCGCGCTCGCCGCGACCGCCGCCGCCGGCTCCGCACTCGCCGTCGCCTCGCTCATCAGCGCCCGCTGCGCCGCCCCGGTGCCCCGCACCCGGGTCCGCACCGCCATCCGCGACCGGGAGAAACGCACCGCGTTCCTGCCGCAGCGGGACCCTGACGCCAAGGGGCGCAGACGCCCCCGAGCCCCCGGCCGCGCCCTTCCGACGGCCGCGTAGGGGCTCGCAGCAGCAACCACCCCAGCAGGTGCCCCCGTAGGTGCGCCATGGGCGCCCCGCGCGGTTCGTCATGCCGAGTCCGTTCTTCCTCCCGGCACGACGAGACCCCCCGGAGGGCTCACCCATGTCCGTCTTCATGTCCGCATTCGCCGGCCTGGTCGGCGCGCTGGCCGACGCGCTGCACCCGCTGTTCCAGACCGCGTCCACCGCCGCCGCCATCGTGCTGTTCACCGCACTCGTACGGCTCGCCGTGCACCCCCTGTCGCGGGCCGCGGCGCGGGGGCAGAAGGCCCGCACCCGGCTCCAGCCGCAGATCACCGAACTGCGCAAGAAGCACGGCAAGAACCCCGAGCGCATGCAGAAGGCGCTCATGGAACTGCACAAGGAGGAGAAGGTCTCGCCGCTCTCCGGCTGCCTGCCCAGCCTGTTGCAGATGCCCGCCTTCTTCCTGCTCTACCACCTCTTCTCCAGCCAGAAGATCGGCGGCGACCCCAACGAGCTGCTCGGCCACCAGCTTCTCGACGCCCCGCTCGGCGAGCGCTGGCACGACGCGCTCGCGCACGGCGGGCTGTTCGGCGCGCAGGGCGTGGTCTATCTCGGCCTGTTCGCGATCGTCGCCGCCGTGGCCACGTTCAACTTCCGGCGTACGAAGCGGCAGATGGCCGCCAACCCCGTCACCCCGGCCGCCGGCCCCGACGGACAGCCGGTGCCCGGCATGGGCGCGATGACGAAGCTGATGCCGCTGATGTCCTTCGCCACCCTCTTCACCGTGTCCGTCGTACCGCTCGCCGCCGCGCTGTACGTCGTCACGAGCACCACCTGGACCGCGATCGAGCGGGCCGCCCTCTACCGCGACATGCCGGCCGCCGGAACCGCCATGGCCACCGCGGCGTGATCGGGGCGGCGAGTGCGCCGGTCCAGTACGTGAACAGGGTCTTGCGGAGTGATCGGACGTCTTGGACGATCGGACAAGCCTGCGATGGCCGCCACCCATCCGACGGGCCCGATCACGACCAAGGAGAGACAGACCGTTGAAGCTGCTTCGTGTGGGTACGGCAGGCGCGGAACGACCGGCGCTGCTGGATGAGAACGGAACCCTGCGCGACCTGTCGGGAGTCGTCACCGACATCGACAGCGCCCTGCTCGCCGACGAGTCGGCGCTCGCCCGGGTACGGGCCGCCGCGGCTGCGCCCGGCGAGCTGCCCGAGCTCGACGCCGAGGGGTTGCGGGTCGGGCCGCCGCTCGCCCGGATCGGCAAGATCGTGTGCATCGGGCTGAACTACCACGACCACGCCACCGAGACCGGTGCGGCGATCCCCACCGAGCCGATCCTGTTCTTCAAGGCGCCGGACACCGTCGTCGGGCCCGACGACACGGTGCTGGTGCCGCGCGGCAGCGTCAAGACCGACTGGGAGGTCGAGCTCGCGGTCGTCATCGGGCGCACCGCCCGCTACCTGGAATCCGCCGAGGAGGGGCTGGCGCACGTCGCCGGATACGCGACCGCGCACGACGTCTCCGAGCGCGAGTTCCAGATCGAGCGCGGGGGCACCTGGGACAAGGGCAAGAACTGCGAGACGTTCAACCCGCTGGGGCCGTGGCTGGTGACGGCGGACGAGATCGCCGACCCGCAGGCGCTGCCGCTGAAGCTCTGGGTCAACGGTGAGCTGAAGCAGGACGGCACGACGGCCGACCAGATCTTCCCGGTGGGCGAGGTGGTCCGGTACCTGAGCCACTTCATGACGCTGTACCCGGGCGATGTGATCAACACCGGGACGCCGGCCGGGGTCGCCCTCGGCCGGCCCGAGCCCAAGCCGTATCTGCGGGCCGGGGACGTCGTGGAGCTGGAGATCGCCGGGCTGGGGCGGCAGCGGCAGGAGCTCAAGGACGCGTAGCGCGGTGGCCGGGGCGGGGAGGCCGCCGGGTGTGTCCGGCAGCCGCCCCGCCCCTCGACGCGTCTCTCCCTACGCGTCTTTCCCTACGCGTCGAGCGTCGTCGCGAACTGCTCCAGCGCCTCGACCACCATGGCGTGGTCCTCCGCCTGGGGCAGGCCCGAGACCGTGACCGAGCCGATCACGCCCGCGCCCTCGACCGCGATGGGGAACGAGCCGCCGTGCGCGGCATAGACGCTCGGGTTCAGCCGCGAGGAGTCGTCGAAGGTCGTCCCCTTCGCCCGGAACCGCGTTCCGACCAGGTACGAACTCTCGCCGTACCGTTCCACGACCTTGCGCTTGCGGTCGATCCAGGCGTCGTTGTCCGCGCTCGACCCCGGCAGCGCGGCATGGAACATCTGCTGTGCGCCGCGGCGGATGTCGATCGCGACCGGGGCGTGCCGTTTCCGGGCCATCGAGACGAGCAGGTCGCCGAGCGCGTACGCGTCGTCGTAACTGAAATGCGGCAGCGTCAGTCGGCGCTCCTGGGCGATGAGCTCGGAGATGGTCGGAGCGTCGGGGCTCATACGGGCTGCTCCTCTGTATCGGTGGAGGCGGAAGCTGCACTGGTCGAAGCCGCACCGGCGGAGGCGGAGAGCTTCACGGTGACGCCCTCGTGGGCCGAGCGGCGGGCCGCTTCCAGAACATCCAGCGCCGCCGCGGCCTGCAGGGCGTTCACCGGATTCTCGCCTTTTCCGCGCAGCGCGTCGGCGACCGCCGCGTAGTACGCGGGATAGTCGCCCGGCAGCGTGCGGACCGGGGTGCCGCCGCCGGTCAGCGGGGACTCGCCCGAACCGATCCGGCCCCACAGCTCCTCGGGCTCCTCGCCCCACGGCCGGTCCGCCGTCGGACGCACGCCCGCGCGCAGCTCGGCCTCCTGCGGATCGAGGCCGTACTTCACATAGCCGGCGGTCCGGCCGAGTACCCGGAAGCGCGGGCCGAGCTGGGCCGTCGTGGCGCTGACGTACAGATGCGAGCGGACCCCGTTCACATGGGTGATCGCAAGGAACGTGTCGTCGTCGGCGGCGGCGCCGGGGCGGCGAACGTCGGACTCCGCGTACACCAGCGCCGCCGGCCCGAACAGGGTGAGCGCCTGGTCGACGACATGGCTGCCCAGGTCGTACAGCAGCCCGCCGATCTCCTGCGGGTCGCCCGACTCGCGCCAGCCGCCCTTCGGCTGCGGGCGCCACCGCTCGAAGCGGGACTCGAAGCGCTGTACCTCGCCCAGCTCGCCGTCCGCGACCAGGCGGGCGAGGGTGAGGAAGTCGTTGTCCCAGCGGCGGTTCTGGAAGACCGAGAGCAGCAGCCCGCGCTCCTCGGCGAGGGCCGCGAGCCCACGCGCCTCGGCCGCCGTACCGGCGATCGGCTTGTCCACGACGACCGGCAGACCGGCCTCCAGCGCGGCGGTCGCGATCGGGACATGGGTCTTGTTCGGCGAGGCGATCACGATCAGATCGAGTGCGTCCGCGCGCTCCCACAGCTCCTGCGGCGACGCGGCGAACCGTACGCCGGGGAACTCGGCGCGCGCCTGCGCCCGCCGCTCCTCGTCCGAGGTGACGACCGTGTCGAGGACGAGGCCGTCGGTCGCGGCGATCAGCGGAGCGTGGAAGACGGAACCCGCCAGGCCGTAGCCGACGAGTCCGACGCGCAGGGGGGTGTCGGACGGTCCGGGCGTCTCGTGAGTCGCGTTGCCAGTCATGCCTGCCACTTAAGCAACGCTGTTGCCATAGTGCAAGCGACAGGGACAATGGGGTGGTGAACAGGAGCAATAGCGGCGCGAACCTGCCGACGCTGCGCAGCCACAACGCCGCGCTGGTGCTGGATCTGCTGCGGGTGGCGGGCGCGCGCGGCATCAGCAGGCTCGAACTCGCCGAGCGCACGGGGCTCACGCCACAGGCCGTCAGCAAGATCACCGCCCGGCTGCGGGCCGAGGGCCTGGCCGCCGAGGCGGGCCACCGGGCGTCCACCGGAGGCAAGCCGCGCACCGTGCTGCGGCTGGTGCCGGACGCCGGGTACGCGATCGGCCTGCACCTGGATCGCGACGAACTGACGGCGGTGCTCGTCGACCTGTCCGGCACGGTCGCCGCGAGCCGCACCGCCCCGCTGGACCTCGGCGCCCCGGCGGACCAGGTGCTCGCGGCGGCGACGGACGCGGTGACGGCGGTACGGGGCGGGGGCGCGGGACCGGGGGACCGGCAGGTGCTCGGGGTCGGCGTCGCGGTGCCGGGCCCGCTCGACCACCGGGGCGGGGTGCTGCACCGCGTCACCGGGTTTCCGCAGTGGGACGGCTATCCGTTGCGGGACGCGCTCGCCGTACGGACCGGGCTGCCCGTCGTCGTCGACAAGGACACCAACGCCGCCGCCCTCGGGCTCGCCCTGCGGCCGGCGGGCGGCGGTGACTTCGCGTATCTGCACCTCGGGACCGGGCTCGGCGCCGGGCTGGTCCTCGGCGGGGCGCTGCATCGCGGGGCCCGTACCGCGGCCGGTGAGTTCGGGCACCAGACCGTCCAGCTGGACGGGCCGGTCTGTGGCTGCGGCGGGCGCGGCTGCATCGAGGCGCTCTGCCTGGCCGCGGTCGCCCGGGGCGATGTGGCGGAGGCCGCCCGGGTGCTGGGGACCGGCGCCGCCAACCTCGTGGGACTGCTCGACATCGACCGGGTGGTGCTCGGCGGACGTACGGTGGCGGCCGATCCCGACGCCTACGTACGGGGCGTCCGCGCCGTGATCGACGCGCGCGCCGGGCTGGGCGGTATCGACGCGCCGGTGCCGGTCGTCGCCGCCGGGGGAGGGGACCGGCCGGTCACGGACGGAGCCGCCCAGCTGGTCCTGGCCCCCTTGTTCGGGCGGGCCGGCGGCGCGGACGGGGCGTGAGCGGCGGGCGGGGCCGGCCGGCGGGCCGAGCGGAGGCGCGGGCGCGGGCGGCTGGGCCGATCCAGCGGATTCCGGCGGCCGGCCGGGCGGCCGGTCGGCATGTCGGCGCCGGCCGCCTCGCGCGTGCGTGGCAGCGTCGCGGCCCAGAACCGGTGAACTCCGGCGCTCGGGGTGAGCCGACCGTTTCGCGAGCAGCGAAGGATGATCCCCCCGATGCCCCCCACCCCGACCCCGGCCCCCACCCCGGCGGGCGCGTCTTCCGGGCCCGCCTCACCAGCCGGTTCCGCGACCGGTTCCGCGACCGGCTCCACGCCGGGCCGAGTACTCGGTTCGATGTCCGGCCGCGTCGCCGACCCCGTCCCCACCGCATTGCCCGGCCGCGCCGCCGCCCCCGTGCCCACCGCAATGCCCGGGACCGCGTCGGCCCTGGCGTCCTTCCCCGCCACCAGTCCCACGTCCGTCCCCGTGACCACGGCCGCGTCCATCCCCGTGACCACGGCCGCGTCCATCCCCGTGTTCGCCGCCCCGGCGCGTCCTCCCTCGCCCTCGCCCCCGCTGCCCCCCGGGCGGAGCCGGCACGGATTCGCGCTCGGGCTGGTCGCGGCGAGCGTCGTCCTCGGCGGCACGTCCGTCGCGCCCGCCTCCGCCGCGTCCTCGGCCACCCCGGTCTCGTCGCCCGGCTCCACCACCGCCGACCAGCAGCCCACCTGCGGTGATCCGGCGGCGAAGGACTTCCCCATCAGCACCCGCATCCACGGCGGCCCGGACACGTACGCGTCCGGCGGCGGCTACGGAACCTGGTTCCTGGACCTGACCAACACCACCACCGAGTCGTGCCGGGCCATCCACCCGGTGCTCGTCCTCACCGACGAGGACCGGAAGCTGACCTCCGACCAGATCCAGCTGAAGTTCCACGAGCAGGCCCGCCCCGGCACGGAGCACCGCGTCACCTGGGAGACCACCGACCGGGACGAGCACATCGGCGTCTTCGGTGGCGTGGGCGGCGACTCCTTCGGCGGTTTCACCGTCCCGGCGGGCCGCACCATCACCATCCAGGTCAGGATGGCGTTCACCTCCGACACCAGTCCGGGCCGGATCACCGTCAACGCCGCTGTCGTCCAGCGGCAGCGCGTGGTGAGCGGCACGGCCGGCAAGGCGGGCAAGGACGACGGGGCCTGGGTCGGCGAGTCCGAGGACTACCCCTTCACCGTCGTCGACGACAGCGACGGAGGTGAGACGGCCGAGACCGGCGAGACCGCCGAGACCGGTGAGACGGCCGAGACCGGTGAGGTCGGCGGCACCGGGGACACTCCGCGCGAGGACCTGCCGGACGGAACCCGGCCCACCACCGACGGCACCGGCACCACCGGCACCATCGACGGCACCACCGACGGCACCGGCACCACCGACGGCACCACCGGCACCACCGACGGCACCGACATCACCGACACCACCGACGGCACCCGGCGGCCGGCCGAGCCCGGCCGGACCCCGGCGGAGAGCGGTCGCCCGGAACTGGCCGCGACCGGCGCGGGGATCATCCCGGCGCCCGGCCTCACCGTCACCGGGCTCCTGATCGGCGGCGGGGCGATGGTGGTCCGGGCCCGGCGGCTGCGTCGCGCACACCCCTGAACCGCCTGTTCCGCGCCCGGACGTTCACAGATGTTCATGTCCGTCTGCCACCATCGGGCCGTGGACTACCCGCACGACCAGGCACCTGGCGCACCCATCCGTTCCGGCATCCCGGAGCACGGCCGTATTCCCAAGTACTACGCCGTCAAGGCTCATGTCTCCGTCCTCATAGAGGAGTTGGGCGAGGGCGGCATGCTGCCCACCGAACGCGATCTCGCCGAACGCTACGAGGTCTCGCGCGAGACGGTGCGCCAGGCGCTGCGTGAACTCCTGCTGGAGGGACGGCTCGCCCGCCAGGGGCGCGGCACCGTCGTGGCGGGTCCCAAGCTGGAACAGCCGCTCTCGCTGGCGAGTTACACGGAAGGCGTACGCCGCCAGGGCCGTACGCCGGGCCGCCACCTCATCGGCCTGGAGCGCTTCCCCTGCCCCGACGCGCTCGCCGTCGACATCGGGGTGGAGCGCGGAGAGCCGGTCTGGCACCTGGAGCGGGTGCTGCTCGCCGACGACGACCGGGTCGGCCTGGAGAGCACCTACGTCTCCGTCGCCCGGGTACCGGATCTGGACACGGAGTTCGACCCCGACTCGTCCTTCTACGCCTACCTCCGCGACCGGCTCGGGATCCCCTTCGGTGATGCCGACGAGCGGATCGAGACGGTGCTCGCGACGCCGCGCGAGGCGCTGCTCATCGGTACGCCGCCCGCGCTGCCCATGCTGCTGATCCACCGCATCTCGCGTGACCTGGCCGGGAAGCCGCTGGAGCGCGTACGGACCCTCTACCGCGGCGACCGATTCTCCTTCACCGCGCACCTGGGCCCGCAGGACGGCCACTGAACGACCGCCCCGGGGCCGCCTCCGGAGATCGACTCATCACGATAACGAGAACGTAACGGGTCTAGGCCAAGCTTGGGGCCCAGTTCACCCTCCCGTTGCCGTGCGGATCCGTACGGGCCACCCGCCCCGAGGAGCGTAGCCGTCGTGAGAGTCATCGTCGTAGGAGCCGGCGTGGTGGGAACCATGCACGCCTGGCACGCAGTGAACCGCGGCCACGAGGTCGTACAGATCGAGCGCGAGAGCGAGGCGCGCGGGGCATCGCTCCGCAATTTCGGACAGATATGGGTCAGCGGCCGGGCCAGCGGCGAGGAGCTGGAGACCGCGCTGCGCGCCCGTGAGCTGTGGGAGGGCATCGGGGCACAGGTCCCCGGCCTCGGCTTCCGGGCCTGCGGCTCGCTCACCCCGCTCCGTACCGGGCGGGAGATCGCCGTCGCCGAAACGGCCGTCGCCCGCCCCGACGCGGCGGCCCGCGGCTACAAGCTGCTCACGGCCGACGAGGCCCGCGCGATCAACCCCGCGCTGCGCGGGGACTTCGCCGCCGCCCTGTGGTGCGAGCGGGACGCCGCGGTCGAGCCCCGCACCGCGCAACTCACCCTGAAGCAGGAGCTGTTGCAGTCCGGCCGGTACACCTTCCTCGGCGGGCGCGAGGTCCGCGAAGTGGTGGGCACCGCCTCCGTCCGCGACGACCACGGCGACGTGCACACCGGCGACGCCGTGATCCTGGCCACCGGCGCCTGGCTCGGCGGCCTCGTCCGCGAACTGGCCGGCCCCGATCTGCCGGTGCGCCGCGTCCGCCTCCAGATGATGCAGACCGACCCCCTCGGCGAGCCGCTCACCACCTCCGTCGCCGACGCGGACAGCTTCCGCTACTACCCGGCGTACCGGAGCGAGGCGCTGGACGCCCTCAACGCCGAGCAGGCCCAGGCGCCCACCGCCGCGGCGCACAAGATGCAGCTGCTGATGGTGCAGCGCCGTGACGGCGGACTGACCATCGGCGACACCCACGAGTACGAGCACCCCTTCTCCTTCGACACCGTCGAGGAGCCGTACGAGCACCTCACCGAGGTCGTCGAGTCCTTCCTCGGCCGCCCGCTGCCGAGGATCCGCCACCGGTGGGCCGGGGTCTACGCCCAGTGCACCGACACCGGCCGGGTCGTCCACCGCCAGCAGGTACGGGACGGCGTCTGGCTGGTCACCGGACCGGGCGGCCGGGGCATGACCTGCTCGCCCGCCATTGCCGAAACGACCGCCGACGAACTGGGCTGGTGAAGAAGTTGACCACGCAGAACCCCCACAACCTGATCGTCCTCGACATGGCCGGCACCACCGTCGCCGACGGCGGCCTCGTCGAGCAGGCCTTCTCCGCCGCCGCCGAACGCCTCGGCGTCGAGCCCGGCTCCGCCGACCACGCCGAGAAGCTCGACTACGTGCGCGCCACCATGGGCGAGTCCAAGATCTCCGTCTTCCGGCACCTCTTCGGCGACGAGGACCGGGCCCAGCAGGCCAACACCGCCTTCGAGGAGGCGTACGGGGAACTGGTCGACGGTGGCCGCATCGCGCCGATCCCCGGCGCCCGCGAAGCCGTCGAGCGGCTCCAGGGCGAGGGCCGGACCGTGGTCCTGTCCACCGGCTTCGCCCGCACCACCCAGGACGCTATCCTGGCCGCGCTCGGCTGGCAGAACCTGGTCGCCCTGACCCTCTGCCCGGCCGACGCGGGCGGGCGCGGCCGCCCCTACCCGGACATGGTCCTCGCCGCGTTCCTGCGCACCGGCGCCGTCGACGGCGTCCAGCAGATCGTGGTCGCGGGCGATACCTCGTACGACATGCTCAGCGGCGTGCGCTCCGGGGCCGGGATCGTCGCGGGGGTGCTCACCGGCGCCCACGGCAAGGGCCGGCTGACCCGCAACGGCGCCACGCACGTGCTCGGCTCGGTCGCCGAGCTCCCGGACCTGATCGCGCGGGCCGAGGCATGACGGGCGGAGAGCGGTCCGTCCGCAGCGGAATCAGGTTCGACCAGGTCAGCGTCGCGTACGGCGGCAACACCGTCCTCGACCGGCTCGATCTGACCGTCGAACCCGGCGAGGTCATGGCCCTGCTCGGCCCCTCCGGGTCCGGCAAGACCACCGCCCTGCGCGCCGTCGCCGGATTCGTCCGGCCCGCCTCGGGCCGGGTGTACCTCGGCGACCGCGACGTCACCGGGCTGCCGCCGCACAAGCGCGGCATCGGCATGGTCGTCCAGCAGTACGCCCTCTTCCCGCACATGCGGGTCCAGGACAACGTCGCCTTCGGACTCAAGGCCCGCAAGGTCGCGAAGGCCGAGATCCCCGAACGGGTCGCCGAGGCCCTCGAACTCGTCGGCATGGCCGCCTACGCCAAGCGCTACCCGCGCGAACTCTCCGGCGGCCAGCAGCAGCGCGTCGCCATCGCCCGCGCGCTCGCCATCCGGCCCGGCGTCCTGCTGCTCGACGAACCGCTCTCCGCCCTCGACGCCCAGCTGCGCTCCGGAATGCTCGCCGAACTGGCGCGGCTGCACCGCGAGTTGCCGGACGTCTCCATCCTGTACGTCACCCACGACCAGGTCGAGGCGCTCACCCTCGCCGACCGGATCGCGGTCATGGACCGGGCAAGGCTCCAGGACTGCGGCACCCCGCAGGACCTGTACCGCCGCCCGCGTACCGAGTTCACCGCCTCGTTCGTCGGCAACGCGAACCTGCTGCCGGTCACCGTCGCCGACGGCGCCGACACCGTCGACTTCGCCGGACGCGCGCTCGACGTACCGACCGGCGAGGTGTCCCGCGGGGTCACCGCCACCCTGTGCGTCCGGCCCCACCTGGTCGGGCTCGGCGACGGGCCCAACGCGCTGAGCGGCACCATCGCCGAGGTCCAGTGGCGCGGCTCCACCCACCGGCTGTACGTCGACATCGACGGCCACCGGGTCAAGGCGGACCTGCGGGAGCTGCGCGAGACGCCGGCGCTCGGCGACCGGGTCACGCTGCACTTCGCGGCCGAGGACGCGGTGCTGCTGCCCGCGGGCGCGGCACCGGGAGCCGGGGGAGGGGCCGATGGCTAGCACCGCGCACCCCGCCACGCCCGGCATCACGGCGACGAAGACGCCCCGGCAGCGCAGCGGCGACAGCGGAACCGGCCCGTCCGGGGCGACGCCCCCGGCGACCGGTCCGCAGGCCCCGGCCCGCGAGGCCCGCCGCATCCCCCGCTTCGTCTGGGCGCTGCCGCCCGTCGCCGTCCTCGCGCTCGTCTTCCTCTACCCGCTGGCCCTCGTGGTCCAGCAGTCCGTCAGCCCGGACGAGGGCGGCACCTCGATCGCCCCGTACGGCGACGTGTTCGCCTCCGAGTCGTTCCGCTCGGCCCTGACCACCACCATCTGGCTGGCGGTCGGCTCCACGGTCGGATGTCTGGTGCTGGGCTTCGTCCTGGCCATGATCATCGCGTTCGTGCCGTTCCCGGGCGGCCGGGCGGTCGCCAAGTTCATCGACGTCTTCCTCTCCTTCCCGTCGTTCCTGATCACGCTCGCCCTGCTGTTCATCTACGGCAACGTCGGCATGGCCAACGGGGTCTGGACGGACCTCACCGGGGCGTCCAGTGGCCCGTTCGACTTCCTCACCACGCCGTGGGGCGTGCTGCTCGCCGAGATCACCTACTTCACCCCCTTCGTGATGCGCCCCCTGCTCGCCGCGTTCTCGCAGCTCGACAGCGCGCAGCTGGAGGTGGCGTCCTCGCTGGGCGCGAAGCCGGCCCGGATCGTGCGGCAGGTGATCCTCCCCGAGGCGCTTCCCGCGCTCGCCGCGGGCGGCAGCCTCGTCCTCGTGATGTGTCTCAACGAGTTCGGCATCGTGCTGTTCACCGGCGCGAAGGGCGTCACGACCCTGCCGATGCTCGTCTACAGCAAGGCGATCCTGGAGTCCGACTACCCGGCGGCCTGTGTCGTCGCCGTCGTCAACATTGCGATCTCCGTCGGTCTCTACAGCCTGTATCGGATGGTGAGCCGCCGTGTTGGTGCATAGCCGTACGGGGAAATGGGCCACCTGGGCCGTGTTCTTCGTGCTCTTCGTCCCGCTGTTCGCGGTGCCGCTGCTGGTCATCCTCGCCGCGTCGTTCACCACCAACTGGTCCGGCGCCTTCCCCTCCGGACCGACCACGAAGCACTACGTGGCGGCGACCGGCGGCGACTCCCTCCAGGCGCTGACCACCAGCCTGATCACGGCCGTCAGCGCCAGCCTGCTCGCCCTGACCATCGGCTCCTGGGCCGCGCTCGCCGCCGCCTCGATGCGCAGTCGCGGCAGGAGGCTCCTCGACGCGCTGTTCATGCTGCCGGTCGCCGTGCCGTCCGTCGTCGTCGGCCTCGCCGTGCTCGTCGCGTTCAGCAAACCGCCGATGCTGCTGAACGGGACGCGCTGGATCGTGATCCTGGCGCACACCATTCTTGTCACGGCGTTCGCCTATTCGTCGGTTTCGGCGGCAATAGTGCGTCTCGACCCGATGTATGAGCAGGCGGCGGCCAGTCTGGGTGCCCGCCCCGGTTACGTCCTGTGGCGCATCAAGCTGCCGCTCCTGCTGCCGTCCCTCACGGCGGCCGCAGGGCTCTGCTTCGCGCTGTCCATGGGTGAGTTGAGCGCCACGATGATGCTCTACCCGCCGGACTGGACACCGCTCCCGGTGCAGATCTTCGCGGCCACCGACCGCGGCTCGCTCTTCACCGGAGCGGCCGTCGCCGTGGTCCTGATGGGAACGACGCTGCTCGTACTGCTCGGCGTCTCCCGGATCCGCACCAGGGCCTCGTACCGCTGATCCGCCGACACCTCCCCGTACTGACTCCGGCCGGCTTCCGGCCGACATCCAGGAGATACGACTGCCATGCGCAAGAACCACCTCAAGCCCATAGCCGCCGTCACCGGCTGCCTCGCCCTCGCCGCCACGCTCTCCGCCTGCGGCGGCTCCTCGGCCGCCTCCGACGAGAAGGTCGTCACCGTCTACAGCGCCGACGGCCTCAAGGGCGAGAACGGCGACGGCTGGTACGACAAGGTGTTCAAGGACTTCGAGAAGAAGACCGGCATCGAGGTCAAGTACGTGGAGGGCGGCTCCGGCGAGATGGTGCAGCGCGCCGTCCGCGAGAAGTCCAACACCCAGGCGGACGTCCTGGTCACCCTGCCGCCGTTCATCCAGCAGGCCGACAGCAAGGGCCTCCTCGCCGCGTACGCGCCGGCCGGCTCCGACCAGGTCGACGGCGCCGACAAGGCGTCCGACTCCAAGTGGACCTCGGTCGTCAACAACTACTTCGGCTTCATCTACAACAAGAAGGAACTGAAGTCGGCGCCCACCACCTGGGAGGAGCTGCTGGACGGAAGGTTCAAGAACAAGATCCAGTACTCCACCCCCGGAGTCGCCGGTGACGGCACGGCCGTGCTCATCAAGGCCATGCACGACTTCGGCGGCAAGGAGCCGGCGATGGCGTACCTGAAGAAGCTCCAGGCCAACAACGTCGGCCCGTCCGCCTCCACCGGCAAGCTGGCCCCCAAGGTCGACAAGGGCGAGCTGCTCGCCGCCAACGGCGATGTCCAGATGAACTTCGCGCAGTCCAAGGACATGCCGAACCTCGGCATCTGGTTCCCCGCGAAGCAGGGCGGCAAGTCCACCACCTTCGCCCTGCCGTACGCGGCCGGCCTGGTGAACGAGGCCCCGCACAGCGACAACGGCAAGAAGCTGCTCGACTTCATGCTCTCCGAGCAGGCCCAGAAGGACGTCAGCGCGGTCGGCGGCGGCTTCTCCGCCCGCAAGGACATCGAGGCCACCGACGCCAACGCCATCGAGCTCGCCAAGCTGATGGACGGTGTGGAGGTCTTCGAGCCCGACTGGTCGGACATCGGCACCAACCTGGACACCTACGTCGAAGCCTGGAAGTCGGCCACCGGCAGCTGACCGTTGCCGGAGGATTCACGGCAGACGTACACCGCCGACACCGTCTCGAAGGCCGAATCCCTCACCCTCCAGGTCCCGGCCGGGGCCACCACCGCACAGGTCCGCTTCCGGTACACCGGCGGCAACAACTGGTTCTGGGCGATCGACGGAGTGACACTCACGCCCGCGTGATCCGGCCGTTCCTGCCCGTCGAACGGAAACGCCGTTCTCGGGGCCCGTGAACGTCTTGCTCCGGCTGTCCGGCACTCCGCTGCGGGGCGGAGTGCCGGACCACCACTCAGACGAGGTCGACGAGGTCCGCGATCGAGTCCACGACCTTCGTCGGGCGGTACGGGTAGCGTGCGATGTCGCTCTTGGACGTCAGCCCGGTGAGTACCAGGAAAGTCTCCATTCCGGCCTCCAGCCCGGCCAACACGTCCGTGTCCATCCGGTCGCCGATCATGGCTGAGGTCTCGGAGTGTGCGCCCAAGGTGTTCAGCGCACTGCGCATCATCAGCGGGTTGGGCTTGCCGACGAAGTACGGCTCCTTGCCGGTCGCCTTCGTGATCAACGCGGCGACGGAACCAGTGGCGGGCAACGCCCCCTCGGGTGAGGGCCCGGTGTTGTCGGGGTTGGTGGCGATGAAGCGGGCCCCGTTGTTTATCAACCGGATGGCCTTGGTCAGTGCCTCGAACGAGTAGGTCCGCGTCTCGCCCAGGATCACGAAGTCGGGCTCGGTGTCCGTCAGCACGTATCCGGCTTCATGCAAGGCGGTGGTCAGCCCCGCCTCACCGATCACGTAAGCAGTGCCGCCGGGGTGCTGGTTGTCCAAGAACTTGGCGGTTGCCAGGGCCGAGGTCCAGATGTTTTCCACCGGCACTTCGAGGCCGATGCGGTTGAGCCGCATATGCAGGTCTCGGGCTGTGTAGATCGAGTTGTTCGTCAGGACGAGGAACGGCTTGCCCGAATCACGGAGCTTCTTGATGAAGGCGTCCGCGCCGGGGATCGGCACGCCTTCGTGCATCAGCACCCCGTCCATGTCGGTGAGCCACGATTCGATGGGCCTGTGATCTGTCATGGGGGTGGCTCCTGCCTTACGAGAACTCACGAGATGACCATGCTATTCACTCATCGCACTCAGAGCCTGAACGTCTCGTAGCCCGGACTGGTCGCAGGGAGGCGCCGCACGGGCTGCTTCCACACGATCTCAATGAGTTCCGGGCGGAACACTCCGCGCTGTGCGCCACCCTTGCCCGCTCCGCTGATCATCACGGACTCGATGCTCTTCGAGATCTCCTGCCGCTTCATGTCCACGGTGCGGCTCCCCCACTCACGGACGATGCGGGCAGCCGCGGAGCCCCCTCGGACGGGCGCCTCCGAAAGCGTCGAGACCTTTTCCTTCGTCTCCGACTCCTTGTCCTCCAGGCGGCGGATCTCGCGGGCGTACTCGCCGAGGGAGAGCAGGTCGTCGGCTCGGAGCTGTCGAGCCTCGGCCTTGTCCGCCTCGATCTTCTCCAGCGTCTTCCTTGCCCGGGTCAGCTCGGCATCTTCCTCCTCGGCGGGCTGGGCATTGCGAGACCGACTTTCAAGGCTGCCGATAAAGACCTTCTCCACGTAGTCATCGACCGGGGGACCGCTGCGGGACAGCTTTCCGCACCCGCCGCTCGCCTTCTTGCACAGGTAGTAGTACCCGTGCTTCTCGTAACTGGGGGTGCCCTTCGCGTACCTGGCGGATTGCAGGCCGGTTCCGCACTTTGCGCAGCGGGCGATGCCGGTCAGGAGGCGCTTGGTGACCGTGGTGCCGGTCTTGCGGCCCTTGCCGGTGTTCTTCCGGGCGTCCAGTACATCGATGAGTTCTCGCCACTCCGCGGGCGTGAAGATCGTCTCCCACTGCCCGATGACCGGTGTGCCGTCCGTGCGCTCGACCAGATATTCGGCGGGGTCCACGCGGCCGGACCTCTCGCGGATTTCCTGCGGGATGTAGGCGCGGTACCCGCACAGGCGAGGGTTCCTCAGCACGTACTTCACGCTGGTGTATCCGATCGTCCTGCCGGGGGGAGTCTGGGGGCTGCGTACACCTAGCTCTGTCCACTCTTCGTGGAGAGCGGCGATCGTCTTTCCCTCGACGACGTCCCTGCGGGCCTTCTGGAGAAGCTCGGCCTCCCACTCGTCGACATGCTCGATGTCCTTCCAGCCGAAAGCCCGCTGCCCCTTGTGCGGCTTCCCGTCCCTGGCCTCGGCCAGCTTCTGCCGGGCGACTCGGCGGGCCGCATCCGCGGAGAACTTGTTGGCGACGGTCACGTAGATGCGGGCCTGAAAGCGTCCGTCTCCGGTCGTCAGGTCGTAGTCACCCGCGGTGGTGCCGAAGACCATCGGCCGGCGGGCCTGCTCGTAGATGTCGATGAGACGTTCGAGGTCGCGCGGCCGGCGGGCGACGCGGTCGATGTTGTAGGCCAGGATGCCGCTGATCACACCGTTCTGGAGGTCGAGGACCATCGCCTCGAAGTCCTTGCGCTTCACGCGGCGCTTGTAGGCGGAGGTGTCGTTGTCCTCGTATACGCGGTGGATGTTCACGCGTATCTCCCGGGCCAGGTCGTACACGTCGTCGCGCTGGCGGGCGACCCCTTCCCGGCCGTCGCGTCCGTCGCCCATCTGCCCGATGTCGGAGATTCGGGTGTATCCGCCCACTGTGATCATGTCTGCCCCCCCCCAGTGCTGCCTTCAGGATCGTTCTGCAGCATATGTTTTATCAGCGCGTAGTGAGACCCGAACGTACAGCTTCGAGGCGCTCACCGAGGTGATCCGGCTGGTCAACGGCGGCGTCCGCTTCATCTGTGCCGACCCCGACGAGACCGGCCCGTCCGCCGAGGCCCGCTGCTCGTCACCGGGTCCGTCGCCCCTCCCCACAGGGTGGGGGAGGGCTCCGGGCGGTGCCCGCGGGCCCGTCCCCCGCGCTCCTGCGGATGCGAAAACCCTCCGGAGGCGTGAACCTGCACTGAGGAGGTTCACGATGCGTTCCATACACCTCACGTTCTGTGCCGCCGCGGTCGTCGCGGCGACCCTGGTGCCGGCTTCCGCCGCACTGGCCGACTCAGGCTCCGGGTCCGCCCAGGAGAAAGACCGCACCTCACTGACGGCCACCCCGTCCTCCACCGTGCCGGGCGGCGAGGTGGATCTGCGGCTGGAGGGCTGCAAGGGCCGCGAGGCCACGGGCCGATCCGATGTCTTCGTCTCCGAGGCGCGCTTCTCGCCCGCCGCGGACGGGGGCCTCTTCGCCGAGGCCCGGATCAGCTCGGACGCCTCCCCGGGCGACCACGACATCCAGGTCGACTGCAAGGACGACAAGGGTGCCAAGGCCACCGGCACGGTCACCGTCGTGGACCGAGGCCGGGCCACCCCGCTCGCCCCGGTCGCCGCGGGCGGCGGCGGCACCGCCCTGTTCGCAGGCCGGGACGCCCGGCAGGAAGGCCCCGGCACCGTGCACGCGGTGATCGGACTGGCCCTGGCAGCCGTCGCGGCCGTCGCCGTCGCGTTCCGCAGCGCGCGCCGCCGCCGTTCGGCCACGGACTGACATGTCCGCCTCGGACCGCCCCGCGGATCACGGCAGGCTGCTCGCCGGAGTGGTCTGGGCCGTCCTGTTGCTGGGCCTGTGGCTCTGGGGCCGCGGCATCACCGACGGCTCCGGCGCCAGCTCCGCCCCGACCACCGGCGATGTCGCCGCGGTGGGGCGCCCCCTCGGCGTACCGCTGCCCCCGCCGCACGACCCGATCGCGGGTGCCGTGCCGGAGCGGGTCGAGATCCCGTCGATCGGCGTCGAGGCACCCGTGGTCGCCCGCGGCCTGGACAAGGACGGGGCGATCGAACCGCCCTCGTTCGACACGCCGCAGACCGTCGGCTGGTACGGCGGTGGCACCAAGCCCGGGGCGAAGGGGCCGGCCCTCCTCGTCGGCCATGTCGACACCGAGACCAGACAGGCCGTCTTCTACGGGCTGAGCGCGGCCCGCCCCGGCGCCAAGGTCGAGATCACCCGCGCGGACGGCACCGTCGCCGAATTCACCATCGACGACGTTCAGGTCTTCACCCGGGCGCGCTTCGACGCCGACAAGGCGTACGGCCCGCGCAAGGACGGGCGGGCGGAGCTCCGCCTGATCACCTGCGGCGGCACCTACGACCGAACATCGCGTTCGTACGACGCGAATGTGGTCGTCTCCGCCTACCTGACCGGCGAGAAGCCCGCGGGTGACCACGCCTGAGCTGTCAGGATGGAACGGATGCGGCAGCGCACCGACGCCCGCACCGAGGGGGAGCGGATGTACGGCACTCATGACGGACCCGGCGCCCGCGTCTACGTGGATGCGGGCAACGCCGGCTGGCGCACCCCCGACGCGCTCTTCCGGCCGCTGCGCCGCGCGGGCATCGGGGCGGCCGACGGTTTCGCCGTCAATGTGTCCAACTTCGAGACCACACGGTCCAGTACGGAGTTCGGCAAGCGGCTCTCCGCGAAGGTCGGCGACAAGCCCTTCGTCATCGACACCAGCCGCAACGGCAACGGCCCCTACCGCGGCGGCGCCCCGGCGAGAACTGGCGCAACCCGCCCGGCCGCGCGCTCGGCGAGCCGCCGACGACCGACACCGGTGACCGACTGGTCGACGCCTACCTCTGGGTGAAGCGGCCCGGCGAGTCCGACGGTGAGTGCCGGGGCGGCCCGAAGGCGGGCGCCTGGTGGCCCGAGTACGCGATGGGGCCGGCACGGGCGACGAAGTAGCCGGAGCGGATGCGGGGCACTCCGGTCACCGGGCGCCCCGCACCGTCCGTCGCTACGGAACCTCGACCCACATCCCCTCGGACGGCGTCCCCCTGTCGTCCGTCACGAACAGCATGTACCAACCCGACGGCACCAGCGCCCGGTTGCCCGGCACCGTGACCGTGATCCCGCCCGCCGTCCGCTCCAGCCCCAGCGCCACCGAGAGCTGGTCGGTGTCCGTGACATGGGTGACCGCACTGGGCCGGATCAGCTTCGCCGAGGTGATCGCCGTCCCCCGCGCCGTCGTGAAACTGCCCGTACCGCCGCGCCGGATGTTCTTCGGCCCCGCCGTCAGCACCGGCCGTGAACTCCGGTACAGACAGGGCGGGGTGTGGATCTCGATGCGACCCGCTGGTACATGTGCCCCCGGGTCGTACAGCCGCGCCTGGAGCACATTCGAACCACCGCGCCCGCGGTAGTCGTTGGAGCTTCCGGTGACCAGCCAGTGGTCGGGCCGCATCAGCCAGGCGAACAGGCCGAGCGCGTTGCGGACAACCGGAACTTCCCCCTCTGCAGCCCCCAACTGCACGGTCCATCGGCCTGGTTGGAGCCGATGACCACTGGACAGGTTGTCCGACCCCGGCCCCGATCGTGGGCGAAAAGAGTGGGTTACCAGTCGTACATACCATTCGTGGCTCCCTTGTGGAGGGGGCGTATGGAGGCGTATCGGGGCACCCTTCGCGCCACTGAGTGACTGCATGGTGACTGTGTGACGCTTGCGCGATGGCTGTGCGCCGCCTGTGCGGGTAGTGGTTCAAGGTGGCGCCGTGGAGGGCGTCGCGGGGCGGAGGTCCGGCGCGAGGCTTCCGTGCGGGGGCTTCTGCGCGGGAGGTTCATGAACGAGCAAAGCCCCCTCACGCGTGGTGAGGGGGCTTTGACTCTGCGTGCGCCGCCAGGGACTCGAACCCCGGACCCGCTGATTAAGAGTCAGCTGCTCTAACCAACTGAGCTAGCGGCGCCTGCTGACCTGGAGAACTCTACCCGAAGGTGGGGGGTGCTCCTGACCATTTACCGTCCATCGCGGCCTGTCGGATGGTCGTTTTTTCTCTTCTGTCCGTCAAAATGCGATATGTCAGGAGAGTTGAGACACTGGCGCCCGTGCAGATGCGCCCAAAGATCTTGACGAGTGCGGAGGGGAATCGCATGACTGTGCCGGCTTTCGAGGAGTACGTGCCCACCACCGACTGCACCTGTGCGGGGTGCGCCGCGCAGCGGCGGACCGCCGCCAGTGCACTGCCCCTGCGGTACGGAGGCCATCCGGCCGCGCATGGCGCACGCCGCGCCCTGGTGCTGGCCACCGCGGCCGGAGTGGTGCTGAGCTCCGGCGTCGCCGAGGCGGCGAGCTCGACGGGCACGACGGGCGACCGGGCGGCGGAGGCGGCCGGAGCCGCCCGGACGGACCCGGACGGGGACAGCCCGCAGGGCGGCCCCGGACCGCTGCGGGGCGGCGGTGCCTCGGGGCCGCCCTCGTCCACGACGACCACGCCCAAGCTGCGCAAGAGCAGCCGGGCCGACATCATCAACCGCGCGAAGAAGTGGGTGTCCGCGGAAGTTCCGTACAGCATGCTCAAGTACTGGAAGGACGGCTACCGGCAGGACTGCTCCGGCTTCGTGTCGATGGCCTGGAACCTGACCGGCAACGAGTGGACCGGCAGCCTCGCCGCGTTCGGGAAGCGGATCGCGCGGGAGAAGCTGCAGCCCGGCGACATCCTGCTCTTCCACAACCCGGCCAACCCCTCGAAGGGCTCGCACGTCACGATCTTCGGCGGCTGGACCGACTACACGCACACCCACTACACGGCGTACGAGCAGACGAAGCCGCACACCCGCAAGAAGACGACGCCCATGGCGTACTGGACCAACTCCGGCAACTACGTCGCGTACCGCTACAAGGGCCTCAGCGGCGGAAGCGCCGGCAGCGGTTCGTCGGTGAGGGGGTTCCCGGGTGCCGGGAAGTTCGGCCCCGGTACCAGCAACAAGTACGTCACCCAGCTCGGCCGGATGCTCGTGGAACGGGGCGGCGAGCGCTTCTACACGGTCGGCCCCGGGCCGGGCTGGGGCGACGCCGACCGGCGCGCGACCCGGGCGTTCCAGCAGGCCCAGGGCTGGCGGGGCAAGGAGGCGGACGGCATCCCCGGCCCCGACACCTGGCGGCTCCTGGCCAACGGAACCGGCCGGGACATCCCCGCCGCCGGAACCGGCAGCGGAACGGGAGCCGGCCACGGCGACTCGAACCCGGATTCGAAGTTCCCCGGGCGGGGCTATTTCCGGCCCGGACAGTCCAACAGCCATGTCGACAGACTCGGCAAGCAGTTGGTGAAGAAGGGATTCGGCAAGTACTACACGTCGGGCCCCGGGCCCCGGTGGACCGAGGCGGACCGGCGCAATGTCGAGGCCTTCCAACGGGCGCAGGGCTGGCGGGGCGGAGCGGCCGACGGCTACCCCGGTCCGGAGACCTGGCGGCGACTCTTCGGGTGACGACGGACATGACGGAGGCGGGTATGCGATCCACGGTGTCGGACAGCTCCGGAACCCCGGAGGGCGGAAGGCCAGGGAAGGGGGCGCGGGAGCGGGAGCCGGTCGGGGTGTGCGGCCCGGACCGGGTGGCGCCGCCCGAGCGGGCGGACGGCGGCCCGGGCGGGCCCGCCGGAGCGACGGATTCGGCGAGGGCCGCGGGTGCCGGCGCGGGGCCGGGGTCCGAGCCGGCCGCCGGTCCGGACTCCGTGGTCGACCTCGTGCTGGATCTGGTCCCGGGCGAGGACATGGATGCCGCGCTCGGCGCGACCTCTGCCTCGGTGTCGGTCCCGGCCGCGGTGCCGGGCATCGCGCCCGTCCCGTCCTCGCCCCGGATCCGCACGGCCCCCGACACCGTCTTCGACTCCCTCCCCGTCTCCGGCGGCGACGGGGCCGAGCAGTCCGGCGAATCGCTGTGGGGGACCGGGCGGCGCCACGCGGTCATCGCCAATGAGCGGACCGCGACCATCCCCGTGCACCTGCTCTTCCGCGAGGACGCCGCCCGTGTCGACGCGGCGGCGCTCCCTGCCGGTGTGATGCTGCGGGGAGCCGATGGCGAGCAGTCGCAGGCGGGGGTGCGGCGGCCGCCCGTGCCGAGGGGGCCGCAGGTGCGGCCCTCGACGCGCCCGGCGCCGGTCGGTGATCCACGGCTCGCCGAGCGGCCGGGGCCCGCCCTCCCCGGCTGGCTCGCGCTGCTCGCCGGGCTGGCCGGGGGCGCCGCCGGTGGCGCCGTGCTCTGGTGGGTCGGCGCACTGCCCGCCGCCGCGCTCGCCCGGTTCGGGATCGGCTCGCGCCCGTACGACGGGATCGGGATCGGTGCCTGGGCGGCGCTCGCCGCGCTGGCATCGGTGGTGCTCTTCACGCTCGGCGGCCTGAGCCGCGGACGCGTGGGGTACGCCTGGGTGCTGACGCTGTTCGGCGAGTACCGGGGGAGCGTGCGGCGGACCGGGCTGATGTGGATCAGCCCCCTGCTGCTGCGCCGCCGGGTCGACGTACGCCTGCGGCACTGGCGCAGCGAACCGCTCCCCGCCGTGGACGCCAACGGTACGGCGCTGCGCGTCGTCGTCCTCGTGGTGTGGCGGATCAAGGACACGGTGCGGGCGGCGCTCGGGGTCGCCGACCACGAGGCGTATCTGCGCGAGCAGGTCGAGGCGGCGATGGCCCGGGTCCTCTCGCAGCTGCCCGCCGACGCCTTCCACGAGGACGCGCACACCCTGCGCAACGCCGAGGCGGTCGGCGACGCGCTGACCCGGATGCTGAAGGCGGACTGCGAGCCCGTCGGCATCGAGGTGTACTCGGCGCAGCCGACCGGAATCGAGTACGCGCCGGAGGTCGCCGCGGCGATGCAGCGCCGCCGGATCGCGGCCATCGACGCCAAGCACCGCGACAGTGTGCTGACTTCGGTGGTCGACGCGGTCGACGACACGGTCAACCGGCTGACCGCCCGGGGCATCGTGGAGCTCGACGACTACGAACGGAAGTCCCTGGTCAAGGACTTGACGGTGGCGTTCTACACCGGACGCAGCGGCGGGGAGGGGGCCTGAGGGTCCCGCGGGGCCGTTGAACCACCTTTGGGATACGGGCAATTGGGAGGCGGCGTCCCCAATTGCCCGTCGGCCCAAGGGGAATAGGACTCCCATTGGTCTGGACATGTTCATATCCCGTCAATAATCTGAGACTTGGTCTAGACCGCAGGGCATGCGCGCAGCACAGCTCATGGAACCTCCCCCACGTTCTTGAGGAGCGACAGCAATGCGTAAAAGGGCAAGCGCGGCCGTGGTCGGCCTGGCAATCGCGGGCGTCTCGACGTTCGCGACGAGCAGTGCCGGCAGCCACGGCTACACCGACAACCCCATCAGCCGTCAGAAGCTCTGTGCCAATGGCACGGTGACGGGCTGCGGCAACATCCAGTGGGAGCCGCAGAGCGTCGAGGGCCCGAAGGGCTTCCCGGCGGCAGGTCCGGCCGACGGCAAGATCTGCTCCGGCGGCCACGGGGAGTTCGCCCAGCTCGACGACCCGCGCGGCGGCAAATGGCCCGCCACCCAGGTCACCGCGGGCCAGGGCTTCAACTTCCGCTGGCAGTTCACCGCGCGCCACGCCACGACGGACTTCCGCTACTACATCACCAAGGACGGCTGGGACCCCACCAAGCCGCTCACCAGGGCGGACCTGGAGCCGCAGCCCTTCATGACGGTGCCGTACGGCGGCAAGCAGCCCCCGGCGACCCTGACCCAGCAGGGCACCATCCCCACCCAGAAGAGCGGGAAGCACATCATCCTGAGCGTCTGGAACATCGCTGACACGGCGAACGCGTTCTACGCCTGCTCCGATGTTCAGTTCTGACGCATAGTCAGTTACCGTGCGGCGCCATGAGGAGCGCAGGCACCGTAGCGGAGCTCGTACAGCGCCAATGGGGCGACCACCGGCCCGGACTGAGGCATCGGGACACCGTCCTCACTCATCACCAGGTCGCCTCGGGCGCTGCCGCACGGGCCGCGCTCCTGGCGGATCTGCTGCCGGCGGACGGCGAACCGCACCTCGGGGTGCTGCTGGACAACACCCCCGAATTCCCAATCTGGTTGAGCGCGGCGGCCCTGGCCGGGGCCGCCGTGGCCGGTATCAACCCCACCCGGCGAGGCGCCGAACTGGCCCGGGACATCCTGCACACCGACTGCCGGGTCCTGGTCACCGAACGCGCCCACCTGCCGCTGCTCGACGGCCTGGACCTCCCGGGGGTCCGGATGCTGGTCACCGACACCGACGCGTACGCCGAACTCCTCGCCCCGTACGCCGGAGCCGAGCCGGGCGACACGGTCCGGCCGGACATCGGCCCCGGCACCCGGATGCTGCTCTACTTCACCTCCGGATCGACGGGCGCGCCCAAGGCCGCGATCTGCACCCAGGGACGGCTGGCGGCGGCCGGGCGGTCGCTCGTCGACCACTTCGGCGTCCGGCGCGAGGACGTCCACTACATCTGCATGCCGATGTTCCACGGCAACGCGGTGATCGCCGACTGGGCGCCCGCACTGGCCGGCGGGGCCGCCGTCGCACTGCGCCGCCGCTTCTCGGCCTCCGGATTCCTCGACGACGTGCGGGTGCACGGGGCGACGTACTTCACCTATGTCGGCCGTGCCGTGCAGTACCTGCTGGCCACCCCCGAGCGCCCGGACGACCGCGAGCACCCGCTCCGGCTGGGCTTCGGCACCGAGGCCGGTGCGGTGGACGCGGCCCGGTTCCGGGAGCGGTTCGGGGTGCGGCTGGTCGAGGGCTACGGCTCCTCCGAGGGCGGTGCGGCGATCCAGCGGACCCGGGACACCCCGGAGCGGGCGATCGGCAAGGCGTCGGCCCGTGACGATCTCGCGGTCGTGGACCCGGAGACCGGCGAGGAGCGGGCCACGGCCGTCTTCGACGGGGCGGGCCGGCTGACCAACGGAGCCGAATCGATCGGGGAGCTGGTCAACCGGGGGCGTACGCCCTTCGAGGGCTACTGGCGCAACGCGACGGCGGACGCCGAGCGGGTGCGCGGCGGCTGGTACTGGACCGGGGACCTCTTCTTCCGCGACGCCGACGGCTTCCTCTACTTCGCGGGCCGCACCGACGACCGGCTGCGGGTGGACAGCGAGAACCTGGCCGCCGCGGTGATCGAGAACATCCTGGCCCGCTGGGAGGAGGCGGCGGCCGTGGCGGTGTACGCGGTGCCGGACCCGGTCGCCGGGGACCAGGTGATGGCGGCGCTCGCCATGCGGGCGGGGGCCGCCTTCGACCCGGCCGCCTTCGCCGCGTTCCTCGCGGCGCAGACGGACCTGGGCACGAAGATGGCCCCCGCCTTCGTACGGATCGTCCCGTCGATGCCGGTGACGGCGACGAACAAGGTGCACCGCGTGGGGCTGCGCCGGGAGGGGTTCTGGTGCGGTGATCCCGTGTGGTGGAACGGGACCGGCGTCGGGTACGAGCCGTTCGGCGATGAGCAACTGGGCGCTCTGCTGCGCGAGTACGAGGCACACGGGCGGCGTGCCGCATTCTGTCCTCGATCGCCGGACGCGCCGAATGTGCCGGACGGGCGTGGAATTCAAGCCCGTCCGGCGATCGAGGACACAGCGGCGGCGCGGGTGGACAGGCCCTAGTTCGTCAGGGCCGGCTCCCCCTGCGCGTCCGCCTCCGCGGCCCCCGCCCTCCGCAGCAGCGTCGCGGCCAGCACCGCGCCCGCCAGCAGCAGCGCGGCCCCGGCCACCGAGGCGTACTGCATGCTGTGCACGAAGGCCTCCCGCCCGACCGAGATCAGCGAACCGTCACCCGTGGCCACCGCACCGGCGAGGGTCTTGCGGGCGACCTGCGGAGCCGAGCCCGGCATGTCCGCGGTGTAGATCGCGGTGGCCACCGCGCCCAGCAGGGCCATCCCCATCGCACCGCCGAACTCCTGGCCGGTCTCCAGCAGCGAGGCCGCCGAACTCGCCTTCTCCGGCGGGGCCGTGGACAGCGCCAGGTCCGACACGAGCGCCATCACGGTGACGATGCCGCAGCTCATCACGGCACAGCCGCCGAGCAGCAGCCACAGCGAGTCCGTCCCGGTCAGGGCAAGGACGGCGAAGCCGGCGGCGGCGATGACGAAACCGGCACAGATGACCCGGGCGCGGTCGGTCCGCTGGGCGACGGCCGTGGCCGTCGGGGCCGCGGCGCCCACCGCGAGCGACGGCGCCAGGCTCCACAGCGCGGCCTCCATCGTGTCCATGCCGAGCACCGACTGCAGATACTGCGTGGTGAAGAACGAGGAACCCATCATCGCGAACGCGGCCAGCGCGTTCAGCCCGATGCCCACCGAGAAGCCGCGGTCGCGGAACAGTTCCCGGCTGATCATCGCGTCACCGCGGACGCGCTGGCGGCGGACGAAGAACCAGCCGACGAGCAGCCCGGCAGCGATGATCAGCCCGTTCCGCACGTCGAGCCCATGGGCGGCGCTCTCCTTGATGCCGTAGATGACCGGCAGCACGGACCCCATCGACAGCGGCACGCTCAGGAAGTCGAACCGTCCGGGGTTCGGGTCCTTGAACTCCGGGACCAGCACCGGGACCAGGACCAGCAGCAGCACCATCGCCGGCACATTGATCAGAAAGACCGAGCCCCACCAGAAGTGCTCCAGCATGACCCCGCTGAGCACCGAGCCGAGCGCGATTCCGCCCGCCATGGCCCCCGACCAGATCCCCACGGCCCGGCCGCGCTGGCGCTCGTCGCGGAACATGTTCCGTACCAGCCCCATGGTCGACGGCATCAGCGTCGCCCCGCCGATCCCGAGCAGGGCGCGGGCCGCGATCAGCATCTCGGCGCTGTTGGCGTACGCGGCGGCGACGGATGCGGCACTGAACGCGAACGCGCCCAGGAGCAGCAGCTTGCGACGGCCGATCCGGTCGCCGAGCGAGCCCATCGTGATGAGCAGGCCGGCCAGGGCGAAGGCGTACACATCGAAGATCCAGAGCTGCTGGGTGGCGCTGGGGGCGAGGTCCCGGTCGATGGACGGGATCGCGAAGAAGAGGACGGAGATGTCCATCGAGACGAGGAGGAGGGGAAGCAGGAGGACCACGAAGGCGGTCCATTCCCGGCGACCGGCGAGGTGGCCGCGCTCGTCGGTGTTGCTCGTAGCGTTCGTCATGCCAGGAAATGTACGAGCGTTTAAAACGCTTGTCTAGTACGAGCGTGTAAAACGCTCGTACATGTCGACGGGCAGCAAAAAACGCACTGGGCGGTTCACGTGTGTACGTGAACCGCCCAGTGCGTTGTCTGTGCGCCGCCAGGGACTCGAACCCCGGACCCGCTGATTAAGAGTCAGCTGCTCTAACCAACTGAGCTAGCGGCGCCTGCTGACTCGAAAATAATACCTGCTCCCGAGGGGTGCTGATGACACCCCCGCCGGGCGGACCCTAGAGCGCCAGTGACAGGAGGACCGGCGCCGCCCGCCGGTTCAGCGTGTCCGCCGCCGAGCGCAGGCGGTGCGCGTCCTCGATCGGCAGCGACAGTGCCAGGCAGCCCGCCGACGACCCGGCCGTCAGCGGTACCGCCGCGCACACCGTGCCGACCGCGTACTCCTGGATGTCGAGCACCGGGACCGTCGCCGACTGGCTGTCCAGCTTGGAGAAGAGCACCTTCTCGTTGGTGATCGTCCGCGAGGTGAGCCGGGGCGTCTTGTGGCGGGAGATGTGGTCGCGGCGGCCGTTCTGGTCGAGCTGGGACAGCAGACACTTGCCGACCGCCGAGGCGTGCGCGGCCGACCGGAAGTCCACCCACTCGTTGACCGCGGGGGTGAGCGGGCCGTCGGCGTACTGCGTGACGCGGATCTCGCCGTCGACGTACCGGCTGATGTAGACCGCCGCGCCGACCGAATCGCGCAGCTGCGCCAGTGTCTGCTGGAGCTTGGTCTCCAGCGCCTGTCTGCGGGCGGGACCGGAACCGAGGAGCAGGAGCGAGGAGCCGATGACGTATGCGCCGTCGGTGACCTGCTCCACGTAGCCCTCGCGGCGCAGTGTCAGCAGCAGGGGGCCGAGATGCCCGATGGGTAGTCCCGTCTCCCGGGAGATCTGGGTGTCCGTCACGCCGTTGCCGTGCTTGGAGACCGTTTCGAGAACACGAAGGGCGTACTGCACCGAATGGAACGGTGCGGTCGGTTCGGGCTTCAACGCCACGGTTTCCCCCTACCAGGTTGTGACCGCAAGCTCTGCCCTCACGATAGCCGCCAAGGCTCCTTTCCGGACCGGCTGTTGACGACTCGTCGGTGCGCCCCGGCTCCGTGAGCTGGGGCGCATCCGTCCGGCATATGCCAAGGTCATTGTCAGGGGGCGAGTGGCGAGGTCACAGCACTGCGTCGAGGAACTCGCGGGTGCGTTCGTGCTCCGGATCGGTGAAGATTTTTTCCGGTGATCCGGATTCGATCACCCGTCCCGCATCGAACATCAGTACCGTCTCTGAGACGTCCCGGGCGAAGTTCATCTCGTGGGTCACACAGAGCATGGTGATGTCGGTGTTCCTGGCGATGTCGCCCAGCAGGTCCAGCACGCCCGCCACCAGCTCCGGGTCGAGCGCCGACGTCACCTCGTCCAGCAGCAGGATCTCCGGCCGCATCGCCAGCGCGCGGGCGATGGCCACCCGCTGCTGCTGACCGCCGGACAGCTGGGACGGGTGCGCGTCGATCTTCCCCGAGAGCCCCACCAGGTCGAGCAGCTCCCGGGCCCGGCTCTCCGCCTCGTCGCGGTCCATGCCCAGCACGTTGACCGGGGCCTCGGTGATGTTCTGCAGCACCTTCATGTTCGGGAAGAGGTTGAACTGCTGGAAGACCATGCCGATCTTCTTCCGGGCCTCGCGCAGACGCTTCTCGCTCGCGGGCTTCAGCGATCCGTCGGGCGCCGCGATGTGGGACAGCGGGTTGCCGTCCACCCAGATCACGCCGTCGCTCACCTTCTCCAGCGTCATCAGCAGCCGCAGGATCGTGGTCTTGCCCGAACCGCTGGGGCCGATCAGGGTGATGTGCTCGCCGCGCCGCACCGAGAAGTTCAGCCGGTCGAGGACGACATGGTCGCCGTACCGCTTCACGACGTCGTCGAAACGGACCAGCGGTTGGCCGGTCTCCGGCGCGGCTTCGGGCACGGCGGCCGGCACGGCGTCCCGGGGGGCCGCGGGCGCCGGCTTGTGCAGGGGGAGGGGTTCAGTGGCCAAGACGCTTCTCCAGCTTTCTCATCAGGAGCGAGGTGGGGTAGCTCGCGACCAGGAAGATCAGGCCGGCGAGCGTGAAGACCTCGGTGTACGCGAAGTGGTCGGCGCCGTACTTGCGGGCCTCGAAGACCATTTCCTGCACCGTGATCACGGCGAGGAACGGGGTCTCCTTGAACATCGAGATCGCGTAGTTGCCGAGGGCGGGCAGCACACTGCGCACCGCCTGCGGCAGGATCACGGCCTGCCAGGTCCGCCGCGGGGTGAGCGAGAGCGCCCGGCAGGCCTCCCACTGGCCCTTCGGCACACCGTCGATCCCGGCGCGGTACACCTCGGAGGTGTACGTGGCGTAGTGGACGCCGAGCACCACGATGCCGATCGTCAGCGGCTGCACCGAGGTGAACAGGGCGGCGGCGCCGACCAGTTGGACGAGCAGCGGGGTGGAGCGGATGAACTCCATCACGACCCGCACCGGCACCGTCACGAACCTGCTCGGGGCCCGTCCGGCGACCGCGATGGCCAGCCCCAGGACGGCGGCGACGAGCGTGCCGAGGACGGTCGCCAGCAGCGTGACCTCGAAACCCTGGAGCAGCAGGGGCAGGGCGTCCCGGGCGGCGTCCCAGTCGAAACCGTTCACCGGGCACCTCCCGTCGTCGTGGCGACGGCTTCGGTGGCGCTGCGGCTGCGCAGCAGCGAACCCGCGCCGGTGCGCAGCCCGAGCCGCCGCTTGGCGCTCCGCTCCAGCAGATTCATCAGCAGGGTCAGCGCGTACGCCAGCACGAAGTAGACGGCCAGCAGGGTCAGATACGCGGTGAACGTCTCGCCGGTGCGGTCGCGCAGCTGCTGGACCACGGTCATCAGGTCGGCCGCGGAGATCAGCCACAGCAGCGGGGTGCACTTCAGCAGCTGGATCAGCAGATTGGTGAAGGACGGGATCATCTGCACCCAGGCCTGCGGGAGGATCACCTTCCGCATCCGGTGCAGCGGCGACATGTTGAGCGCGACGGCCGCCTCGTACTGGCCGCGCGGCACGGAGCCGATCGACCCGCGCACCACCTCGGCGCCGTACGCGCCGTAGTTGAGACCGAAGGCGACGACACCGCAGAGCAGCGGGTCCAGCTGGTACCCCGTCAGCGTCGGCATCGCGTAGTAGAGCCAGAACAGCTGGATGTAGAGCGAGGTGCCGCGGAAGAACTCCACGACCACGCGTGACACACCGCGCAGCACCAGCAGCCGGCTGATCGACATCAGGCCGAGGACGAACGACAGGAGCAGGGCGGCCAGTGCGCCCAGGACGGTGGCCTCCAGGGTCACCCACAACCCGGAGCGCAGCTGCGGCAGATCGTCGAGGAAGGCGGAGAAGAAATCACTCATGCGGCGCGGTCCGTCCCCGTCAGCCCTTGCACAGGTCGGCCGTCTTCAAAGTGGCCGGCGGAAGCTCGGTGCCCCCGAAGCCGTACTCCTGGAGCAGGCCCACGTAGCGCGACCTGTCCGCGACGATCTTCTTCAGCTCGCGGTTGAAGGAGTCCCGCAGGTCCTCGTTGCCCTTGCGGAAGACGGCGCCGCCGGGGCTGTACTGCTTCTTGCCGTCGAGTTCCGGCAGGAAGGCCTCGGTGACCTCGGTGTCCGGGTTCGTCTTCGCCAGCCAGCGCAGCGAGATCCCGGTGAGCAGGAACGCGTCGATCCGGCCGCCCTTGAGCGCGTCGGCACCGTCCTGCGGCTTCTGCAGTGTCTTGATCCGGTCCGCGGAGATGCCGGCCCCCTCGGCGTACTTGGCCTCGACGGCGCCCGACATCACCCCGACGGTGATCCCGGCGGCCTTCGCGGAGGCCAGGTCGGTGACCTTCTTCGGGTTGCCCTTCTTCACCATCAGAGCGGTGGGGGAGATGAACTCGGGCTCGGAGAAGAGGGCGTTGGAGCAGCGCTCGGGCGTGATCGCCATCCCGGCACTGACCACGTCGTACTTGCCCGCCTGGAGTCCGGGGACCAGACCGTCCCACTCGGAGAGCGTGGGCTTCAGCTCGTCGACGCCGAGCGCCTTGAAGATCTCCCGGTGCAGGGTGGGCGCCTCGCCCTTGAGCTCCTTGCCCTCCAGATAGCCGTACGGGGCCTCATTGGCGTACGCGACCCGGACGAAGCCCTGCTTGCGGAGCTTGTCGAGCGCCCCCGCGCCGTCCGCGGAACCGGCGTCGGTCTTGCTGCACGCGGAGAGCAGACCGGGAACGACGAGCAGGCCACCCACGGCTGCCGATCGGTTCAGAAAGCCCCGGCGGGACAGGTTCGGGAAGTCAGCCATGGTTCGCAATCTCCTGGAGGGGTCGAACAGTCCGGACAGGGTGAGCGCCTGCCCGATCCCGTACGTCTATGCAGGAAGGGGCTGCATGTGATCGAACGGTGTCCGGACGGTGACCTTCCCGTGTCCCGTGCGGGAGCGGGGGCGGCGTCCGGTGCACGGCGCGTACACCCCTATGCGAAACGGCTCATGACGGTCGGTCATGGGCAAGGGCCGGTGGCGGGAGGACCGGGTCGGCCATCCGTCCTGACCGGCCCGGGTCACTCGCCCGGTTCCCGGACGGGGACGTAACCGCGCCGCTTGTCCACCACGTTCGGCAGGGGCTCCCCGGCCGACCAGAGTTCGTACATCGCCACGAACTGCTCGCTCAGCCGGTCCCGCCAGCCCGCGGTGTCGCCGCTCATGTGCGGTGACACGATCAGATCCGGTACGTCCCAGAGCGGGCTCTGCGGCCCCAGTGGTTCCTGCTCGAACACGTCGAGCGCCGCGCCCGCGATCCAGCGCCTGCGCAGTGCTTCGGCCAGATCCTCCTCGACGACCATCGGCCCGCGCCCCACGTTGATGAAGCGGGCCGACGGCTGCATCAGCCCGAAGAACCGGGCGTCGAACATGGCGCGGGTCGACTCGGTCAGCGGAGCCGCGCAGATCACCCAGTCGGCCAGGGCGGTCAGCCGGTCCAGATCCTCGGCGCCGTGGATGGTGCGCCGCGCCCTGCGTCCCACGAGGGCCACCTGGACCCCCAGCGCGATCAGCAGCCTGGTGATCTCCCGCCCGATCGGGCCCGCGCCGACGACCACCGCGCGACTGCCCGCGAGCCGGGTGCTCTCGCGGTGGCGCCACTGCCGCCGCCGCTGGAGCTCCAGCGTGCCGGGGAGGTCCTTGGCGAACGCCAGCACCAGGCCGGTCACGTATTCGGCGATCGGCCGCTCGAAGACGCCCCGGGCGTTGGTCAGCACCGTGTTGGAGGCCGTCAGTTCCGGGCAGAGCAGCCGGTCCACGCCCGCGCTCGCCGTGTGCACCCAGGCCGGGCGCGGGCCGTCGCCGGGCCAGGCGGCCCGTACCGCGTCGGAGGCGAAGTCCCACACCAGCAGCACATCGGCCGACGGGAGCCGCGCGGCGAGACCGGCCTCGTCCGTGTACCGGATCCGGGCCCGGCCGGTCAGCCGGCCGAGACGCGGCGACGGGTCGGTGTCCAGGACGAGCAGGGTGGGCTCTGACATGAGAGGCGGTCGCTCCGCTGCGTCTGGGAGGTGCGGATTGACCACGCTCGCACCCGGGCCCGTACCCGTCAACAAGGCGCCGTGGGAGTCACGACATATGGGGGAATACTTGGAGAGAATAGGGCATGCGGGCGCGGGTGACGCCTCCCCGCCCCGGACCGGAACAGGAAGGGCGGACCTGTGGACATGACGACCGTCGGATTTCTCTACCCTGGCCACTTCGCGGAGGACGACTTCCCGAGGATGGAGGTCCTGCTCGACGCCGTCAGGCTGGTGGTGAGCCGCACCGACGTCGAGGAGGACGTCTACGGGATCGACGCGCTGATGCGGACCGGCGCGCCCGAGCGCCTAGCCGCCGGGGTGGAGGAGCTCCAGCGCGCCGGTGTCGAGTCCGTCGTGTGGGCGAGCTGCGGCGGCAGCTTCCTGTACGGGTGGGAGGGCGCCCATGAACAGACCGCCGCCCTGGCCCGAGCGGCCGGCGTGCCCGCCTCCAGCACCTCCTTCGGCTTCGCCCACGCGGTACGGGAGCTGGATGCCGAACGGGTCGCCGTCGCCTCCACCTACTCCGAACGCGTCACCGGCCTGTTCGCCGACTTCCTGCACGCCGCGGGCATCGACGTGGCCGTCACCCGTGCCGCCTCGCTCGGCTCGGCCACCGAGGCCGCCGCCTGGGACCTGGACCGGGTGAAGGAACTTGCCGCGGCCGCCGACCGGCCGGAGGCGGACGCGGTGCTGCTGCCCGACACGGCGCTGCACACCGCCGGGCACGAGGCGGAACTGGAGGAACTCCTCGGCAAACCGGTCCTCACCGGCAACCAGGTCACCGTCCGGGAGGGGCTGCGGCTGGCCGGCCGTCGCGCGTGGTCCCCGAGGCTGGGCAGGCTCTTCGCCGCCCGGGAGGCGCCGCCGGCCCCGGTGGCCGCCTGGGGCGAGGGCCGGGAACGCGCGCACAGCGGCAGGCGCGGGTGGCCCGGAAAGTAGCCCGGCCTTTGCCCGAGACGTACCGGGAATAACCGGAGACAACCTCCTGTTATGTGCTGGCGGACATACGAGCCGGACGCAGGCGCATCACCGGAGAGGCCAGGACGTGGACGAGATTCGAGGCGACGAGATCCGTGGCAGGGCGGAGGGAACGGCCGCCGTTCCACTCTCCGTGCTGGACCTGGTGACCGTGGGGCAGGGCCGCACCGCCACCCAGGCGCTGCGCACCGGCGTGGACATCGCACAGCTCGCCGAGCGCCGCGGATTCCACCGCTACTGGGTCGCCGAGCACCACTCCATGCCGGGCGTCGCGTCCTCCTCCCCGGCCGTGATCCTGGCCCACCTCGCCGCGCACACCGAGCGCATCAGGCTCGGCTCCGGCGGCGTGATGCTGCCCAACCACGCACCGCTCGTCATCGCGGAACAGTTCGGCACCCTGGAGGCCATGGCCCCCGGCCGCATCGACCTCGGCCTCGGCCGCGCCCCCGGCACCGACGGCGCGACGGCGGCCGCCCTGCGCCGCACCGACCGCCTCAACGAAGGTGCCGACGACTTCCCGGAGCAGCTCGCCGAGCTGACCCGGTTCCTGGACGACGACTTCCCCGACGGCCACCCCTACGCCCGTATCCACGCGGTTCCCGGCCCGGTCCAGGCCACGGCCGACGGCGGCGTCCAGTCGCCCGCCCGCCCGCCGGTCTGGCTGCTCGGCTCCTCCGGCTTCAGCGCCCGGCTGGCCGGTGTGCTCGGCCTGCCCTTCGCCTTCGCCCACCACTTCTCGGCCCAGAACACGGTTCCGGCGCTCGACCTGTACCGGGAGTCGTTCCGGCCGTCCGCGGTGCTCGACGCCCCGTACGCCCTGATCGGCGTCTCCGCCCTGGCCGCCGACGACGAACGCGAGGCCCGCCGCCAGGTGCTCTCCGGCGCCCTGTCCATGGTCCGGCTGCGCACCGGCCGCCCCGGTCTGGTCCCGACGCCCGAGGAGGCGGAGGCGTACGCCTTCAGCCCGATGGAGCGCGAGTTCGTCGACAGTTGGCTCGCCAACATCGTCCACGGCACGGCGGACCAGGTCCGTACCGGCCTCGACGACCTGGCCAAGCGCACCGGCGCCGACGAACTCATGATCACCGCCAACGCCCACGGCGGTGAGGCGAGGCTGCGCAGTTACGAGCTGATCGCGGACGCGTACGGGCTGCCCACGGCCTGACCCCGGTTGCGGCACGGCTGTCCGGACGGCCGTGCCGCGTCAGCCCTGCATCGGGCGGGTGCCGATCAGCTCGGCGATCCGCTCCGGGGCCACCGCGCGGGAGTACAGCCAGCCCTGCCCGGTGTCGCAGCCGATCCTGCGCAGCCGTTCCGCCTGGCCGGCCGTCTCCACGCACTCCGCGGTGACGGTCAGGCCCAGCCGGTGCGCCAGCTGCACCATCGCCTCGACGATCGTCTCGTCGGCGGGGCTCGGATGGGCGCCGCCTTCGTAGCGGAAGCCGCGTACGAAGGAGCCGTCCAGCTTCAGCACCGAGACCGGCAGCCGGCTCAGATAGGCGAGGTTGGAGTAGCCGGTGCCGAAGTCGTCGATGGCGATCCGCACGCCCATGTTGCTGAGCGACTGGAGTGCCTGGATGGGCTGGCCGGCCGAGCCCATCACCGCGGACTCGGTCAGCTCCAGCTGGAGCAGCGAGGGATCGAGGCCGGTCTCGGCGAGGATCTCCGCGACATCGGTGACCAGGTCGGAGTCCCAGACCTGGCGCACGGCGACATTGACGCTGATGAACAGCGGCGGATCGGTGGGGTGTTCCAGCTGCCAGCGCCGGGCCTGGCGGCAGGCGGACTGCAGCACCCAGCGGCCGAGCTGGACGATCGAGCCGTCCTCCTCGGCGATCGCGACGAACCTATTCGGCGACAGCATGCCGAACTGGGGGTGGTTCCAGCGGACCAGGGCTTCCACCCCGCGCACGACTCCGTCGGCCATGCCGACCAGCGGCTGGTACTCGATGGTGAACTCGCCGCGCTCCACGGCGGGCCGCAGATTGGACGAGAGCGTCTGCCGGGTCATCCGGTGGGCGTTGCGCTCCGGGTCGAAGACCGTCCAGCGGGCCTTGCCGTCCGCCTTCGCCCAGTACAGCGTGGTGTCGGCGGCCTGCATCAGACCGGTGGCCGAGGTGCCGGTCACGGCCCGTTCCACCACCCCGATCGAGGCGGACACGGAGATCCGCTGCCCGGCCAGGTCGAAGGGCTGCTGCAGTGCGGCGAGGACCGTGCGGGCCAGGTCGGTGAGCTGCTTCGTACCGGCCGAGTCCTCGACCAGGATCGCGAACTCGTCGCCGCCGAGGCGCGCCACGAGATGGGCGCCGGAGCGGTGCGGGCCGTCCTGGGCCGCGCAGTCGGTGAGCCGTGCGGCGACGGCGGCGAGCAGCCGGTCGCCGATCCGGTGGCCCATCGTGTCGTTGACGGCCTTGAAGCCGTCCAGGTCCAGGTAGCAGAGCCCGACCCGGCCGTGCCCGGAGGCGCTGTCGTCGTACGCCGGGGTCTCCAGGACGGCCGAGAGCCGTTCGAAGAACAGCGTCCGGTTGGGCAGCCGGGTCACCGGGTCGTGCATCTGGAGGTGGCGCAGCCGCTTCTGCAGCTCGCGCCGGTCGCTGATGTCCGAGACGGAGAGCAGTACCCGGCCGGGCCCGGAGCCGTCGCCCGCGCCGGTCTCCTGCTCCGGCATCGGTACGACGGTGACCTCGGCCCACAGCGCGCGTCCGTCGGGGTGCTTGAGCCGGTGCGTGCAGCGGAACCGTGAGCGCCGCCCGTGCAGCACCTCGCGGTACGCGTGCCAGGTGCGGCCGTCCGCCGCGAGGTCGAGCAGATCGGCGGCGGACTGGTTGGTCAGCCCCGCGGCGGGGAGGCCGAGGAGGCCACCGAGGGCTTCGTTGGCGGTGACGACCAGGCCCTCACGATCGACCACGGCCATCGGGAGCGTGGCGGCCAGGAACGCGGCCCGGTAGCCGTGCGGCTCGGAGCACTCGGCTCCGGCAGGGGGCCACGGAGTGTGACGATCCGCGGTCGCCGGACCTGCGGAATGCCGGGGTGTGCCCGCCGCGGGCCCGGGGCCTTCGGAGGTTCCGCTCACCGTTCGCTCCCGCCGTGCAGTTCTGTCCTGAACAGGTGTGGCCGGACTGGCCCGCCGCGTGGAGCGCCTGGGTCGGAGGCGGAAACCACGCGGGAAAGCCTGGTGAAGCATAGAGGTTGGTGCGTCGGCCGTTCCAGCGCCCGACCCTTCCACGCCCCGCGTTCGCCCCACATGGGCCATTCGCGCACGGCGCCGTTTTGCCCGTAACCGATCACTTCTGAGCAATTATGTTCTCCTGCAATGCCTCAGCGATCGATTGTGACTGTCTGTGAGGGTCAGGGGCCCGGTCGACCGCTGACTCGACTGGGGCAGCTCAACAGGACGAAAGCTCTGAATCATCACAGGGTGGGTGGGTGACCGCGTCCCGCACCCGGAGGTAGATGTGCCGCGTCAGCACAGATCCGGGGGAGTGGAGAGGCCGAGCCTGCGCGCTGTGGGTGCCGCCGTGACCGCTCTTCTGGCGCTGGCTGCCACCTCCCTCGTCGCCGGGCCCGCCGTGGCCGCCACCGGTGGGGCGGGCCCCTGCGCCCTGCCCCGGACCGAGGCGCACCACTCGCTCGGCGTCAGCGACTGGAACGGTGCCTACCCCCGCCCCGACCATCCCCTCGACGCGGTCATGATCTTCCTTTCCTTCCCGGACCACACCCCTGTCATGACCCCCGGCGAGCTCACCGCCGACCACTTCCCCGCCACCACCCGGTTCTTCCAGCGCGCCTCGTACGGGAAGTTCACCCTGCGCCCGCACCCGATGCGGCAGTGGATCCGGATGCCCAAGACGTCCGACCGGTACGGCATACGGCGCGACTGGGACAACGACCGGCGCAGCAGCTATCTGCGCGACGCCGTCGCCGCGGCCGATCCGAAGGTGGACTTCTCCCGGTACGACATCGTCTATCTGGTTGCCGACCCGGAGGCCCCGGGCGTCGACTCCGACGCCACCAAGGTCGTCAACTTCGACCAGCCGCTGCACGCCGACGGCACGGCCATCCGCCGCGTCGTCACCGTCTTCGAACAGCACCCGCCGGACCGCAATGTGCTGGCCCACGAGACCGGGCACGTCTTCGACCTGCCGGACCTCTACCACCGGCCGTCCGACGGCAAGGGCGACTGGGACACCTATGTCGGCGACTGGGACGTGATGGGCAGCCAGTTCGGACTCGCGCCGGACTTCTTCGGCTGGCACAAGTGGAAACTGGGCTGGCTGGACCGCAGGCAGGTGGTCTGCGTCCAGGGCAGCCGGGACATCACCCTGGAGCCGATGGCCGCCGTGCCCGAGGCCGGGGCCTCCATCGGCATCCGGCTCGCGGTGATCAGGACCGGCGAGGACAGCGCCGTGGCCATCGAGGCCCGCAGCGCCACCGGCAACGACAGCACGACCTGCACCGAAGGCGTCCTGCTCTACCGGGTGCGCAGCAAGACCCCGTCCGGCGGCGGCCCGGTCGAGGTCATCGACACCCACCCCCGCACCGACGCCTGCTGGGACCGCTCGGTCTACGCGCCGCTCGCGGACGCCCCGCTGCGGGTCGGCGAGACGTACAGCATCCCCGGCGGGCACACGAAGGTCGAGGTCGCCGACCGGACGCCGTCGGGTGCCTGGACGGTCCGGATCGCCAGCGGAACGTAAGGGGCGGTTCTCCGGGCTTCCCCGAACACGAAGAAGCCCCCTCGCTTCCGCGAGAGGGCTTCTTCCGTCTGTGCGCCGCCAGGGACTCGAACCCCGGACCCGCTGATTAAGAGTCAGCTGCTCTAACCAACTGAGCTAGCGGCGCCTGCTGACGTCGTAGACATTAGCATCCGGATCGGCGGGAGGAAAAATCGAATTCCTGGCCACCGACGAGGGCGCCGACCTGGTCACCCGCACACAGGCCCAGAGCAGTACATCGGGGCCCGGCAGCCAGGGGCTGCGGGTGTCGGGGGCGACCAGCCAGCGGGGGCCGGGGGTGGTGGAGGTGCAGGTCAGGGGCGGTACGGTCACCGCGTCCCCGGTGCCGTGGCAGAGCAGCGGCGGGACCTTGCCGTCGCCGCCGTCCCGCCCTCTCGGGCCCATGGCGGCCCGCGGTTCGGGCCCGCCGCCCCACTCCTCCCAGTCGAGCAGCGAGGGGAGCCGCTGGGCGGTGCCGGGCGAGGCGAACAGCAGCATCCGGCCGCGGTGCGTGGCCACCGGACCGGAGCCGGGGCCGTCGGACCACAGGTGTTCCAGCATCCGGCGCCCGAAGAGGGTGGGCACGTTCACCACGTCGAAGGCCGAGCCGCACGGCAGCACCCCGGGCGAGGAGGGGTGGGCCTCCCACTGGGCCAGCGTGCTGCGCGGATACGCGGCGGCGCCGGCGAGCCAGGCGGCACCGGCCGCCGTGACGTGCGCCGTCTGGTTCGCGCCCTGATTCCGCAGAACGGCGAAGACATCGGCGCCGTGGTGGAGGGCGTCGCCGTGGTGCAGGGTCGAGTTGTCTGGCAGCCATGCGGTCATGCCGACATATCTACCTGGAGTGATCGAGTGGATTCCAAGAGTTGCCGGAAACCGGGACAGGCCGGGGTGGGGAGGAGTATCTTGCGCTCGGGCATATGCCAGTGGTGCTACCCGGAGTCGGGACCGGGCGGGACGGGCAGCCTGCTCGGGGTGCCGGCCGGGGCCCGTCACCTGCCCCGCGGAGGGGCGTCACCGGTCCGATGGCCGTGCTCCGGCCACCTGCGACGGCCGGGCCGGTACGGCCTCAGGGCGTGGAACCGCCCAGCAGGCTCCGGCCGAACTCCACCATCTTCTTGGCATAGTCCTCGGTCCACTGCGCGCGCTGCGCGATGTCCGCGGTCGTGAGCCGGTCGAACCGGCGCGGATCGGCGAGCTGGGCGGCGGCGATGGCCTGGAACTCGACCGCGCGGTCGGCCGCGGCACGGAACGCCAGGGTCAGCTCGGTGGCGCGGGACAGCAACTCCTTCGGATCGTCCATCGACTCCAGGTCGAAGAAATGCTCAGGATCGGCGACCGCCGCCGACGGCTCGAAGAGCAGGGGCGCGGGGCGCAGCCGCTGCTGCCCGTTCCGCTCGGGTTGTGCCATGTGGTGTTGCCTCCTTGGATCGGGCCGATGGCCACCTTCCATTGTCCAACGTCCCGCAAGAGGGCCTGGCGTACGGCGAGGACCCGGGCCCTCGCCGCCGTCACCCCGCCCACCGCACCCGGTGCTCCGCCAGATGCGCCAGTACTGAGTGGTTCGCCTCCGCCGGTGAAGTCGAGGACGTGTGTTGTCTCCGGCGCGGTCAACCTGGACGACCGGCCGAAGCTGGGACGATGGATGAAAGACCTGCTCTGGCACGAGTGGGACGCGATCATGGTGACGTCGCTGGACCGGATCACTCGGGATCAGCACCACTGGGACAGGTTCGCGGAGCGCTGCCGCAAGGGCGGCAAGGAGATCGTCTGTATCGATGACCCGAGCCTGGACATCCACACGCCCACGGGCCGGATGATCGCCTACATCAAGGCGACCCAGGCGCAGGAGTACCGCGAAGCCATCGTGAAGAAGCGTCGCAACCAGACGCAGTATTACCGGGACGCAAGCCTGTGGGGCGGCGGCACGTGGCCCTTCGGCTATCGGCCTGTCGTCGTGGATTACCACGGCAAGCAGCGGTTCAAGCTCGTGATCGACCCGGTGACCGGCCCCCTCATCCGGGAAGCGTACGAACGTATCGCGGAGCAGGGATGGTCCATGAGCCAGCTCTGCACTGCTTGGAACGCTCGCCCCCGGCATATCGCGGATTGCGTCGAGCAGGGCAGCGAGACGCCGCAGTGCGACTGCCCGCGCGGTGTCCTGACCTCCC
Organism: Streptomyces sp. NPDC058240; assembly: GCF_042882135.1. Taxonomy (NCBI): domain Bacteria; kingdom Bacillati; phylum Actinomycetota; class Actinomycetes; order Kitasatosporales; family Streptomycetaceae; genus Streptomyces; species Streptomyces sp. NPDC058240. The sequence continues at coordinate 921,622 of NZ_JBHVWT010000001.1, read as the reverse complement.
AGGACTACCAGCGGAGCATCAACGCCGAAGAGAACAAGGTGGGCGTCAAGACGCACATCAAGGGGACCAAGTGGAGCACGTCCACTCTCGGCAAGATGTTGAAGAAGCCCACGCTCAAGGGCGTGGCCATGCACAAGGGTGAGCCGCTGCTCAGAGACGGACTGCCCGTCCGATGGGCTGATCCGATCCTGACGGACGAGGAGTTCGACAAGCTACAGATCGCAGTCGCCGACTTGGGGAAGTACAGGGCGGGGATCAAGTCGAACGCGTCCCCCATGACGGGAGTCCTGTACTGCCCGTGCGGCATGAAGATGTACGAGAACAGCTCCCTGGTGACCCTGCGGACAGGCGAGACCAAGAAGCACCGGTATTTCCGCTGCGCCTCTTGGTCCAACGGTGAGGCGTGCCGGTTCTCCACGTCGTGGCCACAGGAAGAGATCTACCAGGCCGTAGAGGAGTCGTTCCTCTCCGAACTGGGAGACCAGTACATGACTGAGCGCTCGTACGTCCCCGGCAAGGACAACAGGGCTCAGATCAAGAAGCTGGAGGCGGCGATGGAGAACCTTTCCCAGGCCATCGCCCAAGCCTCCTCGGCTGCTGCCGTTACGGCACTCATAGAACGTAGTAAGTAGTGAGTAGGGGCCCCTCGGTCGGGCCCCTCTCATTTCACTCTGCCTATCGCAGGACCTTGAAGGGTCCTGGACCAGCCAAGGCCAGTGGAGTTAGGTAACGGCTCCGGCCGACAGCTTCTGCCAGCCGCGTTTGGGTACTTTTCTGGCCAGGGTGTCGGCGCGGAACTTCCCTGCTGTGGTGGCGACTTCGTGTGAGCAAGCCACCGCGAGAGCGTAGCCGGAACCGCATTCCTCCAGTGCGGCGCGCAGTTTCGGGTTGCCGCCGTAGACCTCGTCGCCCGCCACCCACGCAGCAGGGTGGTCGGCGGCCAGGAACCGGGCGACCATGCGCGCGGCCAGTTCCGGCTTGGTGGCGAAAGTGGTGTCTTCGTCGAGCCCGGCGGCACGACAGCGGTCGGGATCGGAGGTCCAGGAACGTGGGACGTACAATTCCCGGTCCACCGCGGCGTGCCCGCGCCGACCGGCGTGGACCAGGTAGACGGCAACCTGGGCATTCTCGATCCTGCCGGCCGTGCCGGTGTACTGACGCTGGACGCCGACGGTGCCAGTGCCCTTCTTCACGTCGCCGGTCTCGTCGACCACCAGTACCGCCCGCTCGTCGTGCAGATGTTCCACCACATAGCGCCGCACATCGTCACGGACCGCGTCGGCATCCCATTTGGCCCGACTGAGCAGGTGGTGCATGGCGTCCGGAGTGGACTCCCCGACCCACTCGGCGATCGTCCAGCAGTTCTTGCGCGGGAGGTCCGATAGGAGTCCGAGCACCAACCGCTTAACTCGCCGCCGGGGTTCCACGCGCGCGAAACGACCCGCGATCCGGTGCATCAGGCCCTCGAATGCGTCCTGCCATCGGGCCGGGTCTACGCTGTGACCTGCGGCCACCGCTTGATCGTTCGTTGTCTTCACAAACCACGAGGATCACCGGTGGCCGCAACCATCTCGTCCCCGGTTCGCATGGCGGGACCGCGCGGCGACGGCCGGGATGCTAGGCCATCCAGCAGTGCAAGCCATGCCCCCGCACCTCGGCGGAGCGGGCCAGGTCCGCCAGATCGCTCAGGAGTTCCCCCACCATCTCCGGGTCGAACGCCTCGCCCTCGGTGGCCCGTTCCTGGATCCACAGCTCGCCGACCCCGGCAAGGCGATCCGCCGAAGCACCGGCCAGCGCCCCTTGAAGCGCAGCCGAGATGACGAACAGAAGCGGGCCGCCCTCTTCTCCCGGGTCAGCAATCGTATGCGGCTCGTCGGATGCGACGAGCGCCTCGAAGCTTTGCCCGGTGAGCACGCTCTCCCACTCGATCAGCGCCTCGGAGGCATCGAAGTTACCGCAGCTCATTGAGCCGAAGACTCCGTCCGGCCCGCTACCCACGATGCTTGCCGCCGAGGTGTCGTAAGGGGCGACGAAGTACTTGATGACGATGCTCACCCGTGCATGGTGTCTGCTCAGACTACCTCGGGACAGCCCCCGCACGAGCCCAGGGAACCCAGCCGTAAGCCATCAAGATCACGATCTGCGGCCGGAGTGTTGAAGAAGGCTTGCGGACGTAGTCCTATTTCTCGCCAGTGACCAGCAGGAAGACAGCAGGGCGGGCGGCAGGCCGAATGGCCCACCGTCCGCCCTATGGGCGTGACGTCGTCTCAGTCCCGGGTCTTCCTGGCCGGATGTGACGGGGCATCGCCGCGGCCGCAGCCCGCCTCTGCTTCAGGCGTCTTGCGAGCCAGCGCCCGGGTCGGCCCCTCGCCAATCACGAGGAAGAGCACGGCGCCCATCAGCAGCGCCGTGCCGGTGCCAACGAGCGCGTTCAGCCGCTCACCGAAGACTGCGATGCCAATGACCGCGGCGGTGAGAGGCTCGACCAGGGTGACCACAGAGGCCGTTGAAGCCCGGACGACGCTGAGCCCGGCGAAGAACAGCGTGTACGCCAGCGCCGTCGGAATCGCACCCAGGTAGCCGATCAGCGCCACCGTCCACACCGCCTGCTCCATGTCGGGCAGGAGACCTTCCAGCAACGCCAGCGGCAGCAAGCAGACCGTGCCCACCGCGAAGCCCGTCACCGTCGACTCGAACGCGCCGCCGGAATTCTTGCGGCCGGACGCGCGTCCCAGCAGCGTCACACCCGCGTACCCGGCGGCGGAGAGCAGCGCATAGCCGATCCCCAGTAGAGGGCCCGGGCCCGTGCTTCCGTCGGCGCCACCCATCAACAGCACCAGGCCAACAACACCGCTCGCCACGGCGGCTGTCCCGGCCGCGCCGGCGCGCTCGCCCAGCAGAAGCCGTGCCCCCACGGTGACCAGCACCGGGCCCGACCCGAGGGTCACCACGGTGGCCACCGACAGCCCAGCCTGCTGGACTGCAGCGAAGTAGGCGGTCTGATACACCGCCAGACCGAAGCCGGTGATCAGGGACCTGCGCTTGTTCGCCAAGAACGTCGCGTGCAGCGAAAGGGCCGTGTGAGGACGACGGGCCCGCCGGACCAGGTGAGCCGTCAGAAGCAGCCCGAGCCCCGTCAGGAACCGCCAGAAAGATACGGAGACGGGGCCGATACTGTCGACGCCGTACAACTCGGCCGCAACAGCACCGCCGGTGCCCCACGCGGTGGCCGCAATTGCGACATAGAGGACACCCTGCCGGAAAGGCAGGGAAAAAGAGGAATGCAACGAAGATCTCCTCGCTTGATTGCCATCACGATGTCGTCGTGGGCACTCAACGCAGCCGCTCTGGCATGCCCGGGGCGGCTGGGAGACGGTGCCCGTCTAGACGGCGGGCGGCGGAGGAGTCAGAAACAGCTGCATGTCCCCAACCTACTGGCAGTATGCGGACGCCGACAGGCTACGTTCTCGCGGCGGCTAGCCCACACGAAGTCGCCGCCGCAGCAGGGAAGTTCCGCGCCGACACCCTGGCCAGAAAAGTATCCAAACGCGGCTGGCAGAAGCTGTCGGCCGGAGCGAAGGGCCACCGCTATTACCACTGGGCCGTCATCGACCCTGCCGACCCCCGGCCCGGGAGTCGGCAGCTGCTGATCCGACGGAACCGTAGCAGCGGCGAACTCGCCTACTACCGTTGCTATGTTGCGGTACCGACTGTGCAGCGCGGAGACCATGGCGGCACAGCTTGGTCACCTGCTCGGGGTCATGGATCTCCAGAACGTAGCCGTGGGGCTCATCCCGTTCTCAGCTCAACGAGCCGTGTGGCCCATGCCCACCTTCACGATCTTCGACGACACCAGGGTGCACGCGGACACCCTGGACGCTACTGCCACCCTCACGCAGCCCAGCCAGGTCGAGCTGTACACCCGGGCCTTTGAACGGCTGTCACAGGGAGCCGTGCGGGGAGCGGCTGCACGTTCTCTCATAGCGGGTGCGCTGGCGTCCCTGGACTGACTGCCTGCGCGTCATTGCAGCTCACGGCCGCCAGGACACACGGTGCTCCAGGAGGTGAAGGTATGTGGTAAACATTGCGTCCCAGCCGTCCGGGAACTTCACCGTGACGCCCAGCTGCACCGGCTCCGTCGACGGGTGCTCGTCCAGCAGCTCGGCGACGCCCGCCCGGCACACCACGATGCAGGCGTGCCGGTGGCGCGAGGCCAGCACGCAGAGCCGGCCCGTCTCCAGATGGAAGGCCGTGGCGTCGGGCCGGCCGGACAGCGGGTGCAGGACCACCGTCACATCGAACTCGCGGCCCTGGAGCCGGTTCGCCGTGTCCACCGCGACGCCCGTCACCCCCAGCTCCGCGAGCGCCGCCCGGACCGCCGCGGCCTGGTCGCGATGGGCGGTACCGACCGCGACCCGGTCCGCCGTCACCGGCACCGGGTCCGGGGAGCGCTCGCTGGTCGCCGCGCCGCCCCGGTCCAGCAGCCGGCGGACGACCAGGGCCACCGCGCGCACCGCCTCCGGGTCGGTGCGCGGGGTGTGCCTGGCCGGGAGTTCGAGCAGGCCCCAGCCGGACTCCGCGGCCTCGTCCAGCACCTGGTCCGGGGCCGAGCCGTCGGACGCGACGCCGAACGACAGCCGCCGGTCGCCGTGGTCCGTACCGCTGCGGAACGGGGTGTACGGGTAGAACGCGTCCGAGACCAGCGGTGCCGCGGACGCGGGCAGCCGCCACGAGACCGGCAGCCGGTGCTGCGGCAGATGGGGATTGTGCGCGAGCAGCGTGGAGACCGCACTCGCGGAAGGGTCGTACGAAAGCCCCGCCCACTGGTCCGCGCCGACGATCGAGAACGGGTCCAACTGGCCCGGATCGCCGACGAACAGCGCCCGCTCGAAGAGCCCCGCGACGGCCAGCAGCGCGTCCGAACGCATCTGGTACGCCTCGTCGACGATCGCGTGGCCCCACGGCTCGACGTTCTTGACATGCGCCCACTTGGCGGCCGTCGAGATGACGACGTCGAGCCCGGCGAGATCGGACGCCTTCGCCGACTTCCGTACGTTGGCCAGCCCGTCCAGGACCTTGTCGTACGGGTCGGTGTCATTGCTGTGCAGCCGGCCGACCGGCAGCCCCGGATCCTTCTCGGCCAGCCGCACCACCAGGTCGTCGACCTGGGCGTTCGTCTGCGCGACCACCATCAGCGGATGGCCGGCCGAAGCGAGTTCGAGTGCGGCGCGCACCACGAGCGTCGACTTGCCGGCGCCCGGCGGGGAGTCCACCACGATGCCGCGCGACGTACCGCCCAGGGTGTCGGCGAGGATCGCGTCGGTCGCCCGCGCGGCCTGGGCGCCCGGGTCGAATACGGTCGTCACAGGAGGTCCTCCGCGGTCACGGGGTCGGGGCTCTCGGCATGCCCGGCCGCACCCGGCGGGCCGCCGTGCGTCCAGGGCGTCTGCTCCGGGTCCGGCAGCTTCGGGCCGCCGCGCTGATCGTGCTCGAAGAGCGTCCAGGCGATCCGGTCACCCTGCTCGGGCACCGAACCCGGGGCCGGCTCCTTGCTCCGGCCCATCCGGTCGAGGATCCGCAGCACCAGCGGGGGCGCGCCCCCGCCTTCCGGCTCGGCGTACCCCACGAACTCGGCGGTCTGCGGCCTGCCCTCCAGCGAGCGGTACACCTTGGTGCGCTCGCCGAGATGCGGGTGCTCGTCCGTGCGGACCGTGACCAGCGGGCGCGGCGACGGGCGCTTGGACTCGCTGTACGCCATCACCACCTCCGTCACCTCGGCGAGGAAGGCCTCGCCGGCCAGCCGCCGCCCGGCCAGCACCAGCGGATCGTCCAGCGCCTCCTGGGCCTCCAGCTGGGCCTGGGCCGTCTCCCGAGAGGCCAGCTTCTGCGCCGCCGTCACCGCGTCGTCCCGGCGCGGCTGCGGCGGCTCACCCGAGCGCACCCGGTCCCGGTGACCGGTGAACGACCAGCGGTCCCTGGTCCAGCGGTCCTCGGCCCTGGCCCCCTCGGGGAGCTCCCTCAGCAGGTCGAGCCCCCGCCACACCGCGTCCCACGTCGGCCGTGTCACCCCGGCCAGCCGCGCCCTGATCTCCCGCTCGGCGGCGGTCAGTTCGGCGAGCCGGGCATCGGCCGCCAGACCGTCCTCGGCCGCCGCGAGCGAGGTGCGCGCCCGGTCGTACTTCTCGATGGCGGGCGCCAGCAGCCGGTTGTCGAACGCCGGGTCCGTGGCCGGACCGGCCGGCGGGCACAGCAGCTGTCCCTCGCCGTCCCGCGCCAGCTCGGCACGGAGCGCCGCCGAGGCGCCCGACTCGCCCGCCGGGGTGTCGATCCAGGCCAGCAGCGCACCCAGGTGCTGATCCTCCAGGCTGCTCTGCCCGGTCGCCCAGTGCCGGTTCAGCAGATCGGTCGCGGCGAGCAGCAGCGAGGAGCCGGGCACCCTGGCCCGCTCCCCGTAGTGCGTCAGCCAGCGGCCCAGCAGCGGGACCCGGGCGGGCGCGGGGTACGGGGCGTCGGGATCGTCCTCGGCGGTGCGCCGGAACCGCATGGAGCGGCCCAGCAGCCGCACGAACTCGATGCCCGCCCGGCTCGGCACGATCAGCTGCGGCGCGTCCGCACACAGCTCGACCTCGACCTTGACCTTCTTCCCGGTCTCCGGATCGGTCTCGTTGCGCTCGGCCGGCTCGACGACGTCCTCGTACGCCTCGATGTGCGGCAGCACCGCCTCGGCCAGCTCGGCGAGGAACGCGAACCGCAGGTCCCGGTCGCGCGGCTGCGAGACCGTCAGCAGCCGGGGCGCATCCCGGTCGGTCCCGACGAGCGCACCCAGCGGGGCGCCCGCCTCACCGGCCGTGGTCAGCGGAACCAGGACGAGGGGCCGGTCGGTGAGATGGCGGTGCAGGACCGTCGCCATCGGCCGGGCCCGGCCGCTCTCCACGGCCTCCAGCCGGGCCAGGGTGCTGATCAGCGACATGCCGGACCGCCCTCCAGCGCCTCGGCGCGCAGGGCCGCCGCGCGCCGCAGGGCCGCGACCGTCGGATCCGCCGGGTCGCCCTCCTTGCCCGCGGCGGCGGCCAGCACCTCGCCCACCGTGGTCAGCCCGCCGAGCTCACCGCGCACACTCCGCCCCAGCGCCTCCACGGCACCGGCCTCGCGCGCCTTCGCCCGGCAGTGGAAGGCCAGCTCGCAGGCGGCCAGGCACTCCGGGGCGTACGCCGCGCCGACCGACTCGACCGCGGCGTCGAGCTGCTGCCGGGGGCACTCCGGGTCGAAGGTGGTGCCCTCGGGCAGGGCCGCCGCGATGTCCTCGATCCGGGTCAGCCTGGTCAGCTGGCGGCGGGTGACCGCGCGCTGCTTGCGTACGTCGACGACCGAGGCGGTGGGCAGGTTGGAGAAGTCCTTCGGGCAGACCAGCAGCACCCGGTGGCCGACCTCGGCGCCCTCGGTCAGCTCCGCGATCCGCTCCAGCGCCAGCACATACACGGCGGACTGCCGGGCCGCCGCGCCGACCTTCGCCGCGTCGGCCGAGCCGTCGACCATGGGGAAGGACTTGATCTCGACGACCGTCCAGGTGCCGTCGGGGTGCACCGCCACCGCGTCCGGCTCCAGATAGGCGGGGGAGCCCGCCACCTCCAGGGCCAGCATCGGGTGGTCCAGCAGCGCCCAGCCGCCCGCCTCGGTCGCCTCCCGCAGCGCCAGCGCCGTACGCGCGGCGCGGCCCTCGGGCCCGGCCGCGGTCAGATCGGGCACCGCGACCTCGTGCGGCGCCCCGCCACCGCCGCCGAGGCGCTCGTGCAGCAGCCGCATCAGCTCCGTGCCCCCGTCGGCCTTGACCTTGGCCTCGAAGGCGTTGCCCCGGATGAAGGCGAACTGCGACTGGCCGAAGGGGGCCGGTGAACCGAGCGCCGTGGCCAGTGCGGCCTTGTCCACTCCGGCGCCGTCCAGCAGGGCGCGGCGCCGGCAGCCCGGATTGGCGGCGAGGGCGGCCAGCGCGCGGGCGTCCAGCGGACGTGGCGGGACGGCCGGTCCCCGCAGCTCAGCGAGCCGCTGCCGGAGTGTCGTCCCCCGCCGCTCCCGCTCCTGCGGGGGCGCCGGTGTCGGCCCGGGGTGCGCGACCGGCCGAGGCGTCTGCGTCGGCCGATGCCGCGGCATCGGTGGAGTCTGCGGAGGTGGTCCGCTGGCCAGGGATTCGCTCACCCGCGGAAGTCTTGCATCCGGCACTGACAATCGGGGACTTCGCGACCGGGGCGACCCGCGGGAAGCGGGCTCCGACCCGGTCCCTGATCCGGTCCGCGAGACGCATCACGGGCCGGGCCAGCAGGGCTCCGACGCCCATCACGGCGGCGCCCGCGACCGCGTCGAGGAGGTAGTGGTTGGCCGTGCCCATCACCACGAACGTGGTGATCAGGGGGTAGGCGACACCCGCGGCCCGGACGTACGGGTTCTTGCTGTGGCGCCACAGCAGGATTCCGCACCAGAGCGCCCAGCCGACGTGCAGGCTCGGCATCGCCGCGTACTGATTGGTCATTCCGCCCATGCCGCGCGGGGCGCTGGCCTCCGTGCCCCACCAGCCGTAGGAGCTGTACTGCGCCATCGTGTCGACGAAGCCGTGCCGGGCCTCCAGCAGCCGGGGCGGGCAGGTCGGCATCAGCGTGAAGCCGATCAGGCCGAGCAGGGTGGAGGTCATCAGCCAGGTGCGGGCCCTGCGGTAGACCTCCTGGCGGCGGCGGAAGAGCCAGATCAGGACGGCCGGGGTGACGAGATAGTGCAGGGACGCGTACGCGAAGTCGGAGGGTATGCCTATCGAGGGGTGCGCGGTGAGCAGCCGGTTGAGGGGGTGCTCGGCGTTGATGTGGAGCGCCTTCTCCAGGCGCAGGAGGCTCAGTCCGTGGTCGACGGCGGTGGACACGTCGCCGCGCGCCACCAGCCGGCCCGCCGAATAGGCCGCGTACACCAGGGCCAGCAGCGGCAGCTCGGTCCACCAACGGGGCCGCGGGCGCGGCACGGGCGCGGTGCTGGCATGCTGCATCCGGAAGCTCTCCATCATGTGTTCATGCGACCGACGGCGGGCGTTCAACCGTACGGTGCGGCTCGGTCGCGATTCCCCCGGGGTCCTTTCGGAGCCCCGTGCGCGCGCAGATTTCTCTGCGCAGAGTGGGACGTCGGTCCGGCCCGGGAGGTTGCTTCGCGATCAGGTGCGCGATGATGGGAAAACCGGATGATCCATATCGTCTCGATCGCCGGTCTCAGATCTCAGTTCAGGGAGAGCCGTCATGGCACCGCGTATCCTGCTCGCCCGGCACGGCCAGACGGAATGGTCCGTCAAGGGCAATCACACCGGCAGGACGGACATCCCGCTGCTCGACACCGGCCGTGCGGGCGCGAAGCTCCTCGGCGAGCGGCTGCGGCACGGGCCGTGGGCGGACCTGCCGGGCCTGGAAGTGCGCACCAGCCCGTTGCTGCGGGCCAGGGAGACCTGCGACCTCGCGGGATTCGCGGACCGGGCCGAGCCGTGGGACGCGCTCATGGAGTGGGACTACGGGGCGTACGAGGGGCTGACCCCGGCCGAGATCAAGGCGATCCGTCCGGACTGGTTCATCTGGCGCGACGGGGTGCCGGAGGGGGAGACCCTGGCCGAGCTGTCCGCCCGCGCCGACGAGATCGTGGCGTGGGCCCGTTCGGCCGACCGCGATGTGCTGGTCTTCGCCCACGGTCACATCCTGCGGGCGCTGGGCGCGCGGTGGCTCGGCGAGGACGTGTCGTTCGCGGCGCGGATCCGGCTCGATCCGACGTCACTGTCGGTGCTCGGGTGGGCGTACGGGGCCCCCGCGATCGAACGCTGGAACGACACGGGCCACCTGGACCGCTGAGAGCCTGTCGGGGGGGATCCCACCCGAGGGGACCCCCAAAAGGCTCCCGCCAACGCAGGAATTGAGGGATCCCTCCCCCCCCCTCACCTCCTCCAGAACA